>CAZZAQ010000147.1:0-8646 GCA_964652165.1 uncultured Bifidobacterium sp. | reverse complement strand
CGGCTGGAAGTGTGCCGTTATCCCACCAGTGGCTCCATGCAGGCACGAATTTGATTACCAACTCCCGGTACACCGGAACCACCACCTCGCAGTTGCGCCTTCAAAAAGTGCTCCCCACGGACCTGGGCGATTACACAGTCGTTGTTTCCAATGTGTATGGCATGGTGACCAGCACGCCGGCATTCCTGATCGTGCTCGACAACCCGCGCGTGGTGTACGTCGATGCCACCACCGCGCCGATCGGCGGTGTCGCCGTCATTCCGATTGAGATGCAATCGCTCGGGGACGAAGGCCTCGTCCGCTTCACGCTTGCTTTCGACCCCGCGCTATTGTCGAACCCGCGCTTCACCAACAGCGGGGCGATGTCAGCCGCCGCGCTGACTGTGAACACCACACAGGTCTCCTCGGGGCGGCTTGGCGTCAGCATGACCCTTCCGACCGGTCAGTCGATTCCGGCCGGGTCACACCAGGAACTGGGCCACGCATACTTCGACGTGACGAACACGGCCGCCAACGGCACGGTGACCTCGGTCGGGTTCGAGAATTCCCCGACACCGAGGGGCGTGATTCTGACCAACGGCGTTTCCGCGGTGACCCTGTTCGCCGCGGGGCCAATCACGCTCACGACGGGCGAGAGCCGTGTCTTGGGCGAACGACTCCCCGATGGCACCTTCCGGATCACAGTCCTCGGTTTGGCGGGCGGGAACTACGAAATCCAGGCCTCAAGCGATCTTCAAAACTGGACCGAATTGACGAGGCTGACGGCGGACCCTCACGGCGACCTGGAGTTCATTGATCCCCAATCGGCCGTGCTCCAGCATCGTTTTTACCGGGCCATGCGTCTGGCGCCTTAAAAGTTCAGCCCGCCTTCCGTTTCCACCAAAGCATCAGTTCCAGCCCGGTTCGGTTCGGATAGGAGCGCGGCACCCAGCCTTGCTTCAGTTCGAAGTGGGGCGAGAACCGCTCCCACAACTCTTCTTGCGTCACCCCAAACGGCGGCCCGTCTCCCGGGCCCAGCATAAATTGGACGCCGAGGAACTGGCCGTCCGGCTTGAGCCAGCGGAGCACGGCCTGGACGTAGTCGTCGCGCCGGCCAAGGGGGATGGCGCAAAAGCACGTGTGCTCGAACAGCCAGTCGAACGTCTGTGGCGGCGGATCGGCCAGAAAATCGCCGAGCACGAAGCGCGCCTTCAGGCCGGCCTCGGCCGTGCGCAGCTCGCTTTGCCGGATCGCCGATGGCGCCAGGTCGAAGCCCCACGCCTCGAAGCCGGCCCGCGCCCACGCCCGCACGTCGTGACCCGTGCCGCAGCCTGGCACGGCGACGCTTCCGCGCGGCAACTCCGGGTGGGCCTCGAGAAAATCGACAATGCCGGGCGCCGGCTCGCCTTTCTCCCATGGCGTGTCACCGGATTGGTAATGGGCTTCCCAGTCGTATTCGCTCATTTCAGTCCTGGATAAAATAACTGAGGTTCTCCAGTTCGATGGCCAGGTTGACATTGTTCACCGTGACATCCTCGGGCACTTGCAGGACGATGGGCGCGAAATTGAGGATGCCGGCGATGCCGCAGGCCAGCAGCGTGTTGGCCACCTCCTGGGCGGCGGTGCCCGGCACGGCGAGGATGGCCATCCGCACGCCGCGTTCGCGGACGATCTCCGGCAGCTTCTCCATCGGGTGAACCGGCTGTTTGAACTGGGGGGCCTTGTGCGCGTCGGCGATCAAATCGAACGCCGCCACGATCTCGAAGCCTTCCTGCTCGAAGCCCCGATAGCGCAGCAGCGCCGATCCGAGATTGCCGACGCCCACGAGGATGACGGGCTGCAAGCGGCGCGTGCCCAGCAAGTCGGTGATCATCGCCGCTAGTTGCTCGACATCGTAGCCCAGCCCGCGCGTGCCGAATTGCCCGAAGTAGGTGAGATCCTTTCGAAGCTGGGTCGGTTTCACGCCCGCGGCCCTGGCCAGCGCGTCGCTCGACACGGTGCGAATGGCGTTGCTTTTGAGCCGGTGCAGGCAGCGCAGATAGATCGAAAGCCGATAGATCGACTTGCGCGGAATCTCGGGGCGGAGGGATTTTTTCAAGCGGCAAGGAGCGGCGCGGAACGGCGAAGGCTACTTGTGGCGCAGTGCTTGCGCCTTGAGCCACGCGACCATCCAGATCGCCAACAGCACGAACACCACAATGAGGACAACCGCCGCCACCAGCTTCATCACTTTGGCCTGGCGAAAGATGCGATCGGTCTCCTCCTTCTGCATTTCCCGAAACATGGCGAATTCCTTCTCGAGCGACGGCGCCGTCGCGGTCTCGTCGCGAAGCTGGAGGAAGCTCCACGGCGCCGGATTCCCGGCGAAGGCGGCGGGAAGCTTCGCCGCCGTTTCGGGCGCTGGATTCCCGAACCCGTTCTGGCGCCAGAACGGCGCGCCCAGTTGCGTCCACACCCGCACCAGGCCGTGATTCTTCGAGATTATCTGCACCCGCTCCCAAAGCCGGGCGCGAATGGTTTCGGCCTCCTCGGAGTGGAGAAACGCCTCGCTGTGCAGCCGGCCTTCGTGCCCCGCGATTTGCAGGCCGATAGCGCCTGCCAGTTCCCCGCCGGGCCCGTCGACGACCTGGAATTCCTGGAAACGTTTGCCCAGTTCCTCTGCCGGCAAGCCCTCTCGCGCCCAGAGCGGAGTGAGCTTTTGGAGATCTTCGATGGTCGCGCGCCGCGCCGGCAGGCTTGGTGTCGTCATGTGGCGGCAGCATTAGCACTGGATGGGCGCGACGACAAGTCTTTGGTCAATCAGTGCAAGTAGGCATCCTTGACCCTAACGGCATCCCGGCTACACTCATCCCATGAAAACGGTGACCGTGACAGAAGCGGCTAAGAATTTCAGTCACTGCCTCAAGCGTGTCTATTTCGAGCACGAGTCCTACGAATTGGTAAAGAATGGAGTTCCTTACGCCCGCCTGGTCCCAGCCAACGGGGAAAGCTGTAACACTCACGAATTGGCCGACGACGTGGAGAAAGCCGAACTCAGCGCCGAGAACCGGCGTGCCTTGGGGTCCGTGGTGCGCAAAGGGCGCAAAATCTTCAAACCCCTCAGGAACCCGTGGGCCTGATCCTCGACAGTTCTCTGCTCATCGCGGACGAACGCGAGAACTTCGACTTGCCTGCATGGCTGCGAGGCCGTCCCCCAGAACCTGTGGCCGTCAGTGCAATTACCTTTGCAGAGCTCTGGTTTGGCATCGACGCCGATGAGAATGCGGCCAGAGCCAGGCGCCGTCGTCGTTGGTTGGAGAAGACATTTCGCCGACTCGAAGTCGTGTCGCTGGACACCCGTGTCGCCCGCATCCACGCCCGGACCTGGGCGCAACTTTCCAAGGCCGGACGGATGATTGGCCCTCACGATTTGATTGTCGCGGCGACGGCACTCGGCCGCCGTTGGGCCGTTGCCACGTTTAATGCCAGCGAGTTCCGGCACGTTCCCGGCTTGCCAGTCGTCGAGCCTTGATCGGCGCCAAGTGTTCACTCGCTGAGCGCACAGCCAGATGAAACTTCGCCGCAATACCCCTGACGACATTAAGGCCAGAACCTGCGGCCTAACGCGTCACGGTTGGTGCGCCTGCTCGGAGGGAGCTTCCGCGGCTCGCACCATCTCGTCGAAGGCGCGTTGGAACTCCCGCAAGCCGCTGGCAGGGACGATGATGGTGTCGCGCCGGCCTCCAACGTCCTCCGTGATGCGCACGAAACGGCCACGCGGGTTTTCCTTGAGTGCGAAGACGAATGTCTTGCGCTCGATTTGGAGTTTCTCGGACTTGAGGGTGTCCTCCTGAAGGCCGGGTTTGGAGGCCGGGTCGCCGCCGAGCCTTCCTCGGCCTGAATGACGTTCTTGATGTTGGCCGGAAGCCATACAATCACCCCACGAAGCCCGCCAGCCCCGTTCCTGATGGGAACCATCAACAGCATTGACAATCCACCGCAAAAGTCAACTGCGGAATTGGGGACTGCGGAATTGGGGCCCCGCCGTTGCGCTCAGGATGCGGAGATCGTCGCTCGGGTGAGTGACCCTCCAGAAGTAGACGAGCAGCCCGGCCAGGGCGACGAGGTCCATCGCGCGAGAGACGCCGTGCCAGGTTCTGAAGGACTTCGCGGCCGCCGTGCGTTCCGCGACGGATAGGGATACAGCCTGGTATTGCTCGTTCATGCTGTACATCACCAGGTGCAACTCGTGGAGCTTGGGCTGAATCCAGAACCCTCCAACGAATCCGAAGAGAAGCAGCCCGCCCAGGAGCGCAACGTTCAGCCGTTGCAACGCGCGCCCCAGGTAAAACCACTCGGCGATCAGGTGAACCAGCGCGACGACGCCGCAAATCTGCTGGAGATAGAAGTATCGCTCGACGACGAATTGGGCCATGACCCCTGGCCAGAACCGCCCCCGAAAGATCTCCTTCACCTCCGGGGTGAAAAATGCGGGCGCAACCGCGAACGTGAAAAAGAAGGCGGCGCCCAGCCAGACGGCGGCGTTGAGCACACCGATAAACCTTAGCACCAGCATGACGCGCCGGACGCTACGGAAAAGCCCGGCGCGTGCCAAGCGGGAAAGGTCGAGCGGGAAAGGTCGAGCGTGGTAATCCCTCAGTGAAGGCCGGTGGGGCGAGCGTCCCCGCGAGCCGAAGCCAAGAAACGCTGAGTAATCAAGCGGCTCGCGAGTACGCTCGCCCCACCTGACTGAGGGATTACCGAGCGTGTTGCGTGGTGCGTGGTGCGTGTTCCGTATTCGGCCAGTCAGTAGCCGGCCCAACTGCTTCACGCACCACGCACCACGCAACACGCAACACGCACCACGCATCACGTCAGATCAAATCTGACGATAGGCGCGCTGGACCCTCGGGCGGGCAAGCCCTCAACAATTCCTCGCATTTGCGAAGCGTCCGCCGGGTGGCCTCGTCGTGCGGCGCTATTTTCAGAGCGGCGCGAAGCGCCTTGCACGCTTCCAGCAAGTCGCCCTTTTTCAGGAAGCAGACGCCCTGGCCCTGGAGCGCCCCGTAATGATGAGGATTGAGCTTGAGGGCGCGACGACAGTCGGCCATCGACTCGTCATACTGGCCCAGTTGCCAGTGGACCGAGCCCCGGCGGTTCCAGGCTTCGGCGAAATAGGGAAATTTCGCAACGAGTTCATCCAGGATTTTGAGGGCTTGCGCGTAGTCCTCCTGCTCCTCGGCGTGATAGGCGGCCTGCATCCGCTCGAAGGCTTCGCGTCCGGCGGCGTTGAACCAGACGTATTCGACTGCCCGGCGGGCGGCCTCGCTCGTGGCCGGGTCCTCGGACTTCAACGCGCGGAGCAACTGCTCCTCGCCGCCCACATCGGCCAGCACGCTGGCGGCATGCAGCTTTTTCTCGGCGGCCCCGTTCACGAGGCGGCGATACATCTGTTCCTTGAACCACTCGGTCTGCCGCAAATAGCTCGTGATGAGAAACGCTGAAGTGACCGCGATGCCGACGATGACGACACCTCGCAGGATCAGTCGGAGAAGTTGGTTCACGCTTCCATGATAGAAGCAGCGGCAGTCCCGGCCAACCGAGGCGCGTACGGTACGGCGAACCGGGGAAGGTACGGGGGGGTGATGGGGGGAACGGAGTATTGGAGTAATGGAGTGTTGGGGGGAATGGAGTGTTGGAGTGTTGGAGTGTTGGAGTGTTGGAGTGCCGCCAGACAGGTTCCTTCACCCCACTACTCCATTACTCCAACACTCCACTACTCCAACACTCCACTACTCCAACACTCCATTACTCCAACACTCCATTACTCCAACACTCCATCACCCCATTTCCCCGCTCCTACGCTCCCATGCCTTCCTCGAACGAGCCAGCGGCCACGGGGAAGCAGAGGTTGTCGCGCACGTACGCGATGCCGTTTGCACTGGCGTCGTCGAGATCGCGGTAGGCGCTCTCGGCTTCGACGATGAGCGGCGCGGACTTCGCGCCCATGACTTCGCAATAACGTTTCGGATAGCCGATATTCACCAGCATCTCGACGTAGCGCGTCAGGTTGATATCACCGCTGGGCAGGTCGGTGAACTGCATCGCACGGTCCGGCCAGTCGGGCGCCATCTTGCGCAGTGGAACGCCAGGGCGGATCACGAAATTCTTGACGTGGCAGCCGTAAACGCGGTCGGCCACCTTGCGGAAGCGCGTCTCCCAATCCTCGCCTTCCCAGCAGTGCGACGGGTCGGCGTTCACAGCCAGCGTATTGTCGCCGTCGCAAATCCTGACCAGCAGGTTGAAGTCATCGGCGCACATCGCCGCCGTGCCGGGATGGATTTCGTGGCACAGGTAGAGGCCCAGTTTGTGGGCGTGCGCGCGGAGCTTCGCGGTCTTCTTCACGAAACGCTCCGAACCTTTGGCAATGAGGTCGTAGTCGCTTCCCTTCCAAAAGCCCCACGGATAGCCGGTGGCCAGTTCCCAGCCGTAAGCCACGCCCCAGAACATCGGCACCACTTTCACGCCCAGTTCGGCGCACAGATCGAGCAGGCGCAACAGGTAATCTTCCGCCCACTTCTCGATCTGCGTCGGCGATTTTTTCGCCACGTTCGCCGGAATGAACGGGCGGATCCCCGTGGTGCCGGTCCAGGCGCTCGTGTGCACCCAGAACGGGCAGTGGGCGGAAATGCCGTCGAGCTTCATCCCGGCCCTTTCGAACGTCTGCCGGATTTCCTTGGCGGACTTGAAGCCGGCGCCGGCCTGGAGCATGAAGTTGGACGGCTGCGCCCCCGCGGCGCCGGCGTTCTTCGCGTAGGTCAGAAAGTCCGGGAGACTTTTCGCACCGTGCTGCGCGCCTTCCACGCTGGGGTGATAAATGGTTTGGGCCATAGTTGGTCTGGTCAAAAGTTCGCGAAGGGTTTAGCGGCGAAAGGGTTGGAACGCAACCTGAATTCGGCGGATCACACCGCGCCAGTGGCAAGCGGGCAGACGCACCGTAGTGGGCCAGCCGACCCGGCTGGCACGGTCCTGCAAGCGACCTCGCTTGCAGGGTTCACCGGGCGGAGTCGCCCGGTGGACTGCGGCAGGCGCGGTCGCCTGCCCTACTACACGGATCACACCGCGCCGGTTGCATCGGCCAGCCGCACGGGCCTGCCGCTCTCGGCCGAGCGGGCGATGGCCACAAGCGCGCGCATGGCCGCCAGCCCATCGTCGAGGTTTGCCCCATGCTGCGGAGCGCCACGCAGAATCGTATCGGCGAAGCCTTCGAGCTGGAGCTTGTAGGTGTGGGCGTCTTCGCCCAGCGGCCGGTGATACGCGCGGTCCTTTTCGGAATAACATTCCACGACGCTGCTCTTGTGAAACCACGGGAGGTACACCCGCCCCTGCACGCTGCCGTGCTCCCCGTAAATTTGGAATCCCTCCTCGAAGTCGCCCCGAATCGGGATGGTGAGGTCGAGATGCCCGAGCGCCCCGCTGGCGAACTCCGTCTCGACAAACCAGCAGAACGCCCCAAAGCGTTCCAGCCGCCGCGCGTGGATCGCGACGATGTCGCCGGCCAGGAAGCGCGCCGTGTCCACCAGATGGCTGGCGTGGGTGAGGAGGAAATAGCGGCGCTTGTCGGCCTTGGGATTGCCCTCGGGCCGCCGAGCGGAGCTGCTTTGCTGGACGAGGGGCTGGAGATTGTCCGTCATGGTGTAGCGGTGCGTCGAATCGCAATACCACGACTTGAAGGCGATCATCTGCCCGAGTTCCTCGCGGATGAACTTCGCCGCGAACGCCACGCCGGGATCGAAGCGGCGATTGATGCCGATTTGGAAGACGAGCTTTGAGGCTCGCACATGCTGCCGCAGTTGTTCGCACTCCTCGATGCTCATTCCCAGCGGCTTTTCGACCAGGACGTGCTTGCCGGCCGCAATCGCCTTCATCGCCAGTGGCACGTGGAACTGGTCGGCGACGCCGATGAGCACCGCCTCAATGCGTTCGTCGGCCAGCATTTCGTCGAAGTCGCGATACGCAGCCCGGGGCTGGTGCAGCGCCGCCATGCGTTCGCGCAGGTCGTCGGCGAGATCGCAGATGGCCGTCAATTCGATGTTGCGGGCCTTCTTCGCCGCGTCGAAATGGGCGATTTGCGAAATGGGTCCGCAGCCCAGGATGCCGAGCTGGAGCAGGCGGGTATCTTTCTTCATGCCGATTTGGCTCTCATCGCGGCCAATGTATCCAAACCGCTGTCCAAATGCAACGCCTGTCGGCGGTTACGGTCAGCGGCGGTCTTATGCAGACGGCTTTGGAGCAGGATTGTGTTTGGCTGCTTCTATGAAAGCTTTGATCAAGGGATGCGACCGGGCGGTGAAGGCGGAACGTTCCGGTTGAAACAGAGTGGCGATGAAGAACGGATGATTCGGCAGTTCGACGACGCGCGCATCACCCGCCGGATCGCGGCCGGATATCTTCAGCCCGCTCTTTGTCAGCGCTTCCTCAAAACGTCGGTCGAAGCCGAAATTGCAATTGAAGCTTTCGGTGACTTCGTGCCGGCGGTAGGCCGTGGCGATGCGGGTGCCGGCCTGGAGACGGATGACGCCACCGCGTTCCACCAACGAGCAGGCCAGGCGGGCGATGACCGGCATTTTGGCGCCGGGGTTCGACTCGGCGTGGTCGGCCTCCTTCAGTCACGCCACGTTGCGCAGG
>CAZZAQ010000146.1:0-8707 GCA_964652165.1 uncultured Bifidobacterium sp. | reverse complement strand
GGGCCGTGCCCGGGGATGACTTTCGCGTCGGCGGGGATTTGCTTGAGCACGGTTTCGACCGTCTTGAGATAGCCGCGCACGTCCCCGCCGCTGCCGAGGTCGATGAACGGGAAACGGCCGTTGAAAAACTGGTCGCCCATGTGGACCACGTTGGCGCCGGTGAAGTAGATGATGCTGTCGCCATCCGTGTGGCCGGGGCCGTGGTGCAGCAACTCGATCTCGTCGCCGTTGAAGTGGACGGAAGCCGAGTGCTTGAAGGTGAGCACGGGCAGTTCGGCCGGTTTGGCGCCGGATTTTGCGGCGAGGCGTTTGCGGACATTGGCGTGGGCAACAATATCCAGTAATCAGTAATCAGTAATCAGTATTCAGTCTTCAGTCTTCAGTCTTCAGTGACCGAGCGCGGAACGACAGACTTTCTGAATACTGAATACTGATTACTGATTACTCCGGTCACCTGGCCCACACCACCGCCGCAAAGCTCGAACTCCGCCCGCCGTTCCGCTTCAATGCCCCCGGCAGATGACTCGCATCCTCTTCATCACCGGCACCGACACCGGCGTCGGAAAAACGGTGCTCACGGCTTTGCTGGCGCAAACCCTGCGCCGGCGCGGCCTGCCTGTGGCCGCGCTGAAACCGATTAGCTCGGGCGGGCGTTCAGATGCCCGCGCGCTTCATCGCGCGCTCGACGGGGAGTTGACGCTCGACGAAATCAATCCGTGGCACTTCCGAGCCGCCCTCGCGCCGCTGCTCTCGGCCCGACGCGAGCGCCGCGTGGTGCGCAAGGCGCAAGTCGTCGCGCACGTCCGGCGCTTTGCAACGCGGTTCGCGGTCGTGCTTGTGGAAGGCGCCGGCGGGTTGCTGAGCCCGCTGGGCGAGCAGTTCGATTCCCGCGACCTCATCGCCGCCCTGCGAGCCGATCCGCTGGTCGTCGCTCCGAACCGGCTCGGCGCGGTGAATCACGTCCGCCTCGTTCTGGCGGCATTGCCGGCCGCGACGGCGCGGCGCGCTCAGGTGGTCCTGGTGAATCCGCGCCATCCGGACCCCGCCAGTCCAGGCAACGCCGCGCTGCTGGCCAAGTTCGTCGAGCCGGGCCGGATTCACGTCTTCCCGTGGCTTCGCCCGGAGGCATTGCGCGGAACCCGCCCCCTCCACGCCGCGGTCCGCCGAGTGCTCGAACGGCTCGAAGCGGCC
This sequence comes from uncultured Bifidobacterium sp., assembly GCA_964652165.1. GTDB lineage: Bacteria > Verrucomicrobiota > Verrucomicrobiia > Limisphaerales > JADJPG01 > DASTLJ01. The sequence goes on along the minus strand of CAZZAQ010000146.1, from coordinate 7,516 downwards.
TTTTTCATGCAGGGCGGAGGGTGACACGCAGGCGCTTCCCATCCAGTGTGATGATGAAGCGGTTCAAGACATTTCGCCCCACCAGCACGGTCTCGCGATCGGCGGCCAGACATTGCACAGCGGTAAGTTCGTGGCCTTCGAGAACGAAGTGAACGAAGTAAACCGGCCGCAAAGCATAGTTGCCATCATAACTGCTCACCCAGACCTCGCGGTGCGACGAAAGTGCCAAAGCCACAACCATTCCTTGCGGGATCACCGTGAGAGCTGCGCCAGTGTCCAGTTTTCCAGGCATCGCGGCGCTCATCACTCGCGTTACAGGATGGCCAACGCTCACGTCGGCGACAGGGGCGGGAGGGTCCCAATGACGGTCGTACGCCGGCACGGTTCAACTTTCAACCTCGGGCGAAGGCAGCTCGTAATGGCGGGACTTTTTCTCGACGCGGGCGATGAAAAATGGCACGTCCCCCAGTTTGGCGAACAGCCGGGCGGCCAACGCTTCGCAATCCTTGTCCCGCCCGACGACGCGCCCGCCATACATCCCGACATACTCTCCCGGATACCGCCGCAATAGTTGGCGGCGCTGTCGCTGGAAAGCGCGCCGTTCCGGGGCCAACGGGTCTTCGGTCAGACGCCGAACCGATTCGGGCGGAGCGATTGGCTGCACGGTGGCCGCTTTCATGCGGCCAACGTAGAACGAATTCAAGCGTGTGACAAGCGCATGGCGCAGCCGGGCCGGATTCACCTCTTCCCGTGGCTCCGCCCGGAGGCATTGGACGGAAGCCGTCCCCTCCACGCCGCGGCCCGCCTAGCCTAACTTCCGGAACGATTTTCAAAAAAACCAGCAAATGCGAAGTTTTCACTGATTTTCTGCCTACATGTAGCAAGTATCAGTCTCTGATTTTCCTAAGATAATTGAGGTTTTTGAATTTCGTCCAGGAAGTCAGGCTAGTCCTTGGTCGGATCGTACCAGCCTCAGGACTCCTGACGCGCTGAAAAGACAGAGGACCCAAGGTACGGGCACGCGGCAGGCTTCTCCCTCCTCACGAACCGCTAACGTAGGGCAGGCGTCTCGCCTGACGCCTGAAAGCCGGAGGATTACGCACGCGAGAGGTGCTCTACGATCACATTGCACACCAAACGATTTCCGTGATTGCGCGCTACGATTGCGAGCAAAAGATACTGTGCTAACATCACAACGACGTAGAGGCCGACGGTCTTGCTTTTCACGCCGCCAAATGCCAAGCCGAGTGCGCCACCGATGGCGAAAATCAGCCCGATGGCCGCGAGGTCTCGCGCGAGCAAAAACGAACGGTGAGGATTTTCCACAGTCGGTTCGCTTTCGTGCTTCTTGTAGAGTTTGAACCAAGACGTGTTTTGCTCCTTCGCCCCGCGAGGAACATCGCCGAGCTTTTTCCGAACCTCGTTCATGTCAATCCGCGAGTCACATGGAGCGAGCTTTGTGAAAACGCGGTGGCCCGGCAGCGCGTTTTTGATGCGCCAGAAAACGAGGATGGCTTTCAATTCGGCACTCACGATGCCGGACAGCACGAGAACCAGAACCGGCATCATCGCAACGACCAAACCGTTCTTCCAGTTGAGCGTTGCGTATTTGCTTTGCAGGTCCGTCCAAAATGAATCGAAGCCAACGAAGAAAGTTGCGTAAATGCTGACACACCAGATTACGAAAATGAGAATGACCGGAACATTTTTGCTTTTGAGATATTTTCGTTTCGCGGCCATTTTATCTTCGCATCACAACACAGTTACAGGCTCTAGCGCGTCAAAAGGCACGTCCATTACGATTGTTCCAGAGTCGCAGGTTTTGAGGATTTGAGCATTCGGCAGCGCCTTCTGATAAAGCGTCTCTGCTCCGTGTGCATCATCCTCTTCCTTGCTGTTGGAGAAAACGACGTATTCGGGATTCATATATTTGGCCGCCTGTTCGTGAAAGCCGGATTCCTGCCCGTGGTGCGCTGCCTTCAAGATCGTGCAGCCTATGAGATGCGGCTTGCAGTTCGTGAAAATGTCATCCCATGCCGGCGTCGCGCGACCATCACCTGCCAAAATAATTCTGCGGTTGTTGACCGTTATGGAGAGAGCGTAGGAAACTTCGTCTATCTCCACCTCGTGCTTGCTCCTTTTCGTCCCATCCTCCTTGTAGTGCGCGTGCTTAATCGTCGCGTCGCAAGGATTGAGGATCGTGATTCGGTCTTCGTCATCGTTCCAAAACTGGGCCGGCGTATCCTCTCGCTTGGTTCGGATGACGGTCACAGGCGAACTGCTGCCGCAATAAAGTTGGTAGTGCTTCCAGTCTTCCTCATGTGTCGGATGTCCGTCAAAATTCTCCGGTTCGAACGAATGAGGGACATCCCAAAAGTTGCAAATTTTGATGTGCTGGCACTCGAAGAAGCTCTTGATACCGCAGATGTGGTCGTGGTGTGGATGGCTGCACACGAATCGAAATATCGGCTTCACGTTGCCGTGTCCATCCCTGAAGTTTTTTCCGTAGTAATCCGCGATGTGCTCGTATTTCTCGTGATCCTCGTGGTGGTTCATGTCGACCATCATGATTCGCTCCGCTTTTTCCCTCTGTCCGCTAGTCCTCACCGGAAAATGCACTATTGTGCAATCTCCGCTGCCGACGTTCAGAACGTGAAAGCGAACGTTCATGGAGATAGAGGCTCTATTTACCTATTCAAAGGTCAACCCAACCGACCGCAAACCTCGATCTACGAGGTCCTTCACCCTGTCGGATCGGGTCCATCCATCCATATTTTTGCTGTGGGAGTCGATGAGATCCACGAGCTCCGGCGCCGCCTTGAAGGCCACGACGATTTGTTGAGCGCGTTCCTTGCCGATTTGCTCAAGAATTTGGACAACCGGTTTAAGCGGATCGGCGAGGAAGGCGTCTTTCAAATCCTTGCGCTTTTTCGACTCGGTGCTCGCGTAAGCGCGGAGGAATTCCTCGCGCGTCTTTTGCGCTTGTTCGATTGGGAGGTCGTCGATTTTGCTTTTCACCCGCTGATCACTGAGAATGGGCATAACCTGGCGTGCGACGCTCAGCGGCGCCGTTGGTCGGCGGATGTCGCCCCGGTTTCGGACTTTGATTGTGATGCCCGGCACTTGCCGTTGGAATTCCCCGTCCTCCTGCGCTTTTTTGACTCGGTTCACGTCGGGGTAACGCCGTCCGCTTGGTGTTTCAATCCACCAATTCAAGCGAGTGGCGACCCATTTTTGTGCGGCCCGTTCATTTCCGTGATCGCCTGGAAAAAGCCGAATCAATCGGTTGATGACCTCGCCGAGTTCGCGCGCGGACAGATCGCCCCGCTTTTGATTCTCGTCGAGCGATAGTGAAAGCGCTAGCGCCTCGTCACAATTAGTGACCACGCGGGCGTCAATCTTCTTCCATCCCAGCTCTCTCACTGCAGCAAGCCTGCGTGAGCCGGCAATGACTTCGAACATGCTCGGATTGTCAGGCGCAGACCGCACAAGGATCGGGTGTTCTAGCCCTCGAACTTTTATGGACTCGGCCAGGTCCGTGACATCGCCTGGCGCGCTTCGAACATTGGTAACGCCAGCCGTGAGTGCGTCGAGCGGGATTTTCCGAACACGATCTTCGTATTCCGGTTGCGGTTGATCCTCCAGGACAGTGATTTGGTCAGCGTTTGTTTTCATGCGCGCGAAAGCGTACGCAACGAAAATGCGATGTCAACAGATATGTTTTAGTAAACCGGGTAAACCATGATTTACACTGACTTTTCAAGTTAGCCGAATGGACCAGTTCTCGACAATCGCTACTCTCGGCGGAATTTCCTCCGGCGTCTCGTCTGCACGGCGATGCAGGCGCGTTCCCGTTTGGCCGCTGCGCGGCCGGGGCAGGCGGGACGCGTGCCCTACTTTGGCGGGGACGGGCGCGAACCCGTCTACAACCATGACTTGCTCAGCCGCTTCATCGCGCCGCCGACCTTTTGACCACGGATGGCTCGGATAACACGGATGAAACCGGGTCTCTTTGCCCATCCGTGAAATCCGCGCAATCCGTGGTCGAATTTCAGAGCAGCGGGAAAGCCGCCGCGGGGGGCTTGAAGTCGGCGAATGTTACCTGGCTTGCGCCGAGAAGGGCGGAAAACGCCAGTAATTTCGCTCGTTTCACTCGTTTCGCCCGTTTGGCGCTAACACTTCTGCGACGGGTATGCTATAGGGTCGCTCCTATGCGCGAAGCTATCTCGCACTGCCGGCCGGGCCGGGGTCAGGTACCGGGTTCCGAGTTCCGGGTTCCGAGTTGGCCAGGAACTCGGAACTCGGAAGCAGGAGTTCGAAACTGCCGCTGCGGGGCGTTTCTAATTATGCCGAGCAGAAGCTCGTCGCCCCGAATGACCCAAGTCAAACCCGGTCAAGCTCAGTCAGGCCGAGTCAAGCCGAGTCAAAGCCAGTCCAGCTCAGACAAACTGAATCCAAACAAGTCGAACCAAATCAAACCAGCGCGGAGGATAGGATGGCCGAAAAGGTTTGTGTCCGGGGCGGCCCCCTCACCCCAGCCCTCTCCCCCGATGGGGGGAGAGGGAGTCCGTCACGGCGCTCTCCCCCGATGGGGAAGAGGGAGTGCGTCACGGCGCTGCAGGCGCGTTCCGTTTTGGCCGCTGCGCAGCCGGGGCAGGCGGGACGCGTGCCCTACTTTGGTCACTCCAGCTTTTTGCGCGCCCGGCGTTTGGCGTCGAGAAGGCGGCCGGCGGTGGATTGAGGCTGGTCGGCGGGCTTGGCAGGCGCCGATTCGGGGCTTTTGAGATCGAGCGGCGGGGGTTCGTCGGGGCGCCTGGGTTGGTCGGGAAGAATCACGGGCGTCTCGGGCTGGAACAGTTCGGGGCGGGCTTCGGGGGCCGCGGCGGTTTTCCGGGCGCGCACTTCGTCGCGGCGATGGAGGAGCGCGGCGAGCGATTCGTCGGCTTCGACGGGGCGCGGGACGCCTTTCCAGAAAATCACGGCGCGCTTGACCGCGGCCCAGGCTTTTTCGAGCTGGTCGCGTTCGAGGTGGATGCGGCGCAGGGCGACATCGCAAATGAAAAGCAGGATCGCGATGCGCACGAGCCATTCCCACCAGTCGCGAGGCTGGTACGTCAGCCGGCGGTCGTGGAGGAAGGGGTTTTGGAGCGGATCAACCGGGTCGGCCAGGACGGCGGGCGGTTCGAGAAGTTTGCCTCCGCCGGCTTCGGCCAGGCGGCGCAGCAGCGGCAGGTTCGGCTCTGGGGCGTTGAACTCGGGCGAGTAATTGATCGATGCGGCGATGGGTTGGAACCCAGCGACTTTGCCGTCGCGCATTTCGGCCAGGCCCATCATGTAGGAGCCGATTTCCTTGGTGGGAAACTTCGCCTCGTAACGGCCGGGGCCGGTCTGTTCAAGGCGGACTGTGAGGCGTTCGCCTTTGGGGCTGACGACGGAGGTCTGGAGGTTGAGGAAATTTCGATAGTCGCCTTTGTCATCCACGGCTTCGACGAGGATGTGGCCTTCGCCTTTATCGACGGTGACTTCGGTGGTGAAGTCGGCGTTTTCGACGCGGCGAAGCGCCCACTGGGCGATTTGGGTCCAGAACTGGCGGTATTGGGCCCAGCTCAACCAGTTCTTCGCCCAGCGGGATTTGGCGTCGCTCGTCCAGGCGACGGCGCGGCCGAGTCCATATTGCCAGTGGGCCAGGAGCGGGTCGCCCTTGTCGGACACGAGCGGAGTTTCGGCACGGCCCTTGGGCGTGGTGCAAACGTAGCCCTGAAGTTGCGGAGTGGCGCCGATGCCGCGGATGACTTCGGTGACCGCGGCAACCTTCGGGTTAAACGGCTCCTCGTAGATCGCGGACTTGAGGATCACTGCGGCTTCCTTGATGAAGATCTGGGGGAGTTGCGAGGCATACTGAACATTGTAAAACCGGCCGCGGCCCAGCTCGGCCATCATCATCATCGTGTCCGGTCCGGCGTGGCCGCTGATGAGCACGGTGCTGACGGTGATGCGCGAGCCGACGATATCCTGCATGAGCTTTTCCGTGGGCCTGCCGGGGTCGCCATCGGAGAAAACAATGATGTGTTTCAGGTTGGAAGCGGATTTTTTCAGGGCTTCGTGGGCTTCGGCCATGACGCCCTGGAAGCTGCCCAGATCGCCTTGGTTCATACCGGCAACTTTCTTGCCGAGGTCGGATTTGTTCGGGCCGACCTTGGTGAGCGGGAACAGCCACCGCTCGGTGCCGTCCCAAAGGACGACGCCCATTTCGTCCGTGGGCCCGAGCGCATCGAGCACACCCAGGGCGCAGTCGCGGGCAACCTGATTGCCATTGGCGAACTCCATGCCGTGCATGATGAGCACGACGGCGCCGCTGGGCAGGACTTTCTTGGAGTCCAGTTCCATGTTGACCGGCAAGGTGGCTTCGAGGGGCGTGCCGCGGTAGCCGCCGGCAGCGTAGGTCTGGTCGCCCCCGACGCAGACGAGGCCGACGCCGAAATCGCGCACGGCGCTTTCGAGCAGGCGCATGTGGTCCTGGCCAATGTCCCCGGCGGCCAGATTGCTGATGAAGATGGCATCGTAGCTCTGCGCTTCGGCGAGCGTGGCGGGGAAGGCGCTGAGGCCGGCGAGCTTCACGTCCAGTTTGGCGGAGCGAAGGGCGTCGGCGAGGTTTTGGTCCTGCAAAGGCTCATAGCCGACGATGAGCACGCGCGGATCGCCGCGGACGTTGACGAAGCTGGTGGCTTTGTTGTTTTGCGGGACCTTGTCGCCGACGGCTTCGAGCGCAACGGAGTAAGTGTAAAACTCAGCCTGGTCCAGCGTCTGGGGAAAGGTGAAAAGATTCTTGCCGGAGGTGAGCTCGACCTTCTGTTCGCCCAGTGGTTGCTCGTTGCGGTACAGGCGGACGGTGGCGGTCTGCGCCTTGTCGGCCTGGACGAAGATTTTCGCCTCGAAGGCCTGCCCGCGTTTGACGCGGTTGGGGACCACGAGCTTCTGGACGGAGACATCGTTACCGCGCTCGACGCCAAGGGGGACGACGTCCACGGTCACTCCCAACGGGCGGGCCTGCATGAGCGCGCCCATCGCGTCGCCGAGGTTCTCGTTGCCGTCGGAGAGGAGCACGAGGCGTTTCTGGCCGGTCTCGGGAAACGCCGCGGTGCCGAGCCGGATGGCGCCGCCGATGTCGGTGCGTTCGCTGCCGACGACGGCGAGGATTTTCGTGTCTTTCGGGTCGACTTGCGCGCTGGCGGTGGATTCCAGCGCGGCGTCGGTGCCGAACACGAGCAGCCCGACGCGGTCTTCCTTCTTTTTGGCCTCCGCGTAGCGGTTGACGAGCTTGCGCGCGGACTCCTGCTGGACGGAGGGAATGGAGTCGGAGCGGTCGAGAACGAAGAAGACGTTCACGCCTTCCTGCGGTTTCTTCCATTGCAGGCCTGCCACGGCGAGGACGAGCAGGAGCGTGACAACGAGGCGAACGCCGAGCGCGAGCCAGCGGCGCCACACGGCGACCTGCACGTCCGACTTGAGCGCCAAC
>CAZZAQ010000145.1:0-8741 GCA_964652165.1 uncultured Bifidobacterium sp. | reverse complement strand
TGGCGCGGCCTACGAGAAGGCGATGGCCGCCCGACAGCAGCGCGAGGCGAACATCCGAAAGGCCCGCGCCTACGCCACGCGCACAAACGCCCTTGCCAGCGCCGATGCGACGCGACGCCGGCTCAATGCCGCCGCCCAAAGCACCAACAAGGTGGCCGTGGCCATGGCCACCGAGTCGTTGTTCACCAACCAAATCGCGGCCTACCATGCGTCCCCGGAGGTTTATTCCCAACGCGCGTATCTCCAAGCGATGGCCCGCGGCGGCAGCGGCGCGCGGAAGTTCATCGTCCTGGGCACCAACTCGCAGATTCTCCAGTTGAACCTCGAGGATAAAATCCGCGACGACATCCTGAACGTGCCGTTGCCGGCGCCGAAGCCGAAATGATTTTTAACCACGGATGAACACCGATAGACACGGATTCGAGGGAAAGCCAGACACTGGCCTGAGTGCCCAAACGGAGCGCGGCCTTCAGGCCGCTTCAACACCCGAGTCGCTGCGGGGATGGAACACGCTGCTTGCCTCCAGACGACGAACGGGGGTGAGCACCGCACACCTTGTCGCGCCCGCCGCGCGCGCTCTTTCCTTCCGCCGTCTCATCCGTGTCCATCCGTGTCCATCCGTGGTTAGATTCTTCTGCCCATGAAACAAAACCGAATCACCTTCGCGATTGCCATCCTGCTGTCGCTGGTCGTGCTGGCGATGCTGTTCGTGTTCCAGGTCCGCACCACCGAAGTTGCGGTCGTCACCACCTTCGGGCGCGTCAGCCGCACAACGGGGCCCGGCCCGCACTTCCGCCTCCCGCTCATTCAGGGCGTGCACAAGTTCGACAAGCGCATCCAGGTCCACCGAAGCGCCTTCGAGCAGGTGTACACGAGCGATCAACAACCGCTCCTGGTCGCGGTTTACGTCGGCTGGAACATCGACGATGCCGAGACCGTGTTGAACCGGTTCAGCAGCGACCCGGATCTGGCCATTGAGAAGGCCGGTCACAACCTCGAAGGCATGATCCGCAACGCCTATTCGGGCGTGATTGGCAGGCATCCCTTCTCGCACTTCGTCTCGACCGACGAGAAGCAGCTCAAGTTCGTCGAGATCGAACAGGAGATTCAGGCGCGCCTCCAGGCCGAGTGCCGCTCGATCACCAACGGCCTGAACATCGCCTTCCTCGGCATTGAGCGGATGGGCCTGCCCGAGAGCGTGACGAAGGAAGTCTTCAAGAACATGGAGTCGGAACGGGAACGGCTTGTCAGCGCCATCACCAGCGACGGTGACCGCCAGGCGAGCGATATCCGTTCGAAGGCCGACTTCGAAAGCGCCAAAGTGCTCGCCGAAGCCGATGGCGCGGCCACGAGGATTCAGGGCGAAGCTGACAAGCAGGCGGCGAAATCCTACGCCGTCTTCGAGCAGGAGCCAGAACTGGCGATTTTCTTGATCAAGCTCAAGACGCTGGAGCAACTCCTTCAGAATCGCGCAACGCTCATCCTCGACGACACCACTTCGCCGATAGAGTTGATGAAACAACTGAAACTGGGCGGGGAAAAGAAATGAGCATGAGATGTGACGCCAGAAAGACTGTGAGCCGGGGTTTGTGCCGTGACGGCGCGGTGGCCCCCTCACCCCGGCCCTCTCCCCCTCCGAGGGGGAGAGGGGGTCACGTTCTCCGCCAGTTCGCGATGCGTCGCGTTCTTCGTGCGCGCCCAATTCCTGCGCGCGTAATTTCGCCGACCACTGGCCGACGATTCTCCCTCTCCCTTTCCGAAAGGGAGAGGGCCGGGGTGAGGGTTCGCTCGCAAGCCGGCCTTTGTCGTCTGTCTTCCCCCGCATGAGCGCCGACCACGAACACCCAACCGCCGCGCCGCCCGAAGTCTCCGAGGACGCCGGATCGCAGGCGCTCTCCGATGCACTGAAGCGGAGCTTCGCCATCGTGAAGGTCATCATGGGCGGGCTGGTCGTGCTGTTCCTCTTCTCCGGCTTCTTTACTGTCGGGCCGCAGCAGAAGGCCATCATCCTCCGTTTCGGCACACCGGTCGGCGACGGGAAACTCTACGGGCCGGGCGCGCACTGGGCCTTTCCGCCGCCGATCGACGAAGTGATCAAAATCCCCGTCGGCCAGGTGCAAATCGTCGATTCCTCCATCGGCTGGTACGCCACCACCGCCGTCGCCGAGGCCGCGAAGAACGAACCGCCGCCCGGCGAATCCCTCAATCCGGCGCGCGACGGCTATCTGCTCACGGCGGACGAGAACATCATTCACGTCCGCGCCACGTTGCGCTTCCGCATCGCCGAGCCGGGGTTGCGTTTCGCGCTGGAATTCTCCGACGCCACGAACGCCGTCCGCAACGCCTTCAATAACGCGCTGCTCTATGCCGCCGCGCGCTACAAGGTCGATGACGCCCTCACGCGCGACCAGGCCGGTTTCCGAGAGACCGCGCTCGCCCGCCTCGAACAACTCATCGCCACGCAGCGCCTCGGAATTCGCGTCGAGCAGATTGAAAACGTGCAGGTCATCCCGCCGCGCCAGTTGAAAGAGGCCTTCGCTCGCGTGGGGGAGGCGGAACTCCGCAGCGGCAAGGAAATCAACGACTCGCGCAGCTACGAGAACCAGACGATCAGCAAGGCTCGCGCGGAAGCCGAGGCCCGCAGGAACGCCGGCGAGACCGAGCGCACGCGGTTGGTCGAATTCGTCGCCGCCGAGGTCGAACGCTTCACGAACAACCTGCCGGCGTGGCGCGCGAATCGCACGCTCTTCATGCAACAGCGCCAGGCCGAGACGCTGCGGACTATTTTTACCAACGCTCAGGAAACGATCGTTGCTCCCGAACGCGGGCCCGGCCGCCAGACCTGGATCCAAATCAACCGCGAGCCGCCCAAGCCGAGGGTGCTGGAGCAGCCGAAGGATGAGCATCATTGAACCGCGGACGAAACGGAGTAAACTGACAGAGCTATGGTCAAAGTGATCGTATGCTTGAACATTCGATGACAACGCACCGCGTTTGCCTCGCGGAGCGAGGTCGTGACGGTAGCCGTGGGCTTCAGCCCACGGGCAAACGTTGGTATGCGCGGCGTCGCGGAGCGACGCTTGAACTTGCCCGTGGCCGGCTCCTCATGCGTCGCTCTGCGACGCAGCCAGCTTCTGACTCTCCCCCGTGGACTGAAGTCCACGGCTACCCTCGACAGTCGCTCCGCGACAACGGCCCTTGGGAACCCATGAATTCGTCATTTTGCATTCGTCATTCGTAATTGCAGCGGTCATGCAAGTCACCTCCCTCCTCTCACGCAACGAACACGGCCACGAGCACGGCGACTCGTGCGAGAGCCGCAGCCACGACCACAGCCACGCGCCCATCCGCCTCAAGCAAACCCTCGCCGGCCTGCTTTTCGTCATCAACTCGTTCCTCGTCGAATGGATGCGGCTCGGCCCTGCTGTCGCGGAAGTCAGCGCCGCCATCGGCGCGCTGCTGCTCGGCTACCCCATCGTCGTCACTGCCTTCAAGGACCTCCGCCGGGGCGTCCTCAGCACGAACGAACTCGTCGCCATTGCCGTGCTCGCGTCGTTCGCCAGCGGGCATTACCAGGAAGCCGGCGTGGTCGCCTTCTTCATGCTCATGGGCGAAATCATCGAAACCCGCACCGCCGAAGGCGCTCGCGCTTCCATCGAATCGCTCATCAAACTCACGCCCACCAAGGCCCGCCGGCTCAAGGGCAAGGACGAGGAGGAAGTCGCCGTGCACGACCTGACTGTCGGCGACACCATCCGCATCCGCCCCGGCGACAACGTCGCCGCCGACGGCACGATCCTCAGCGGACAAGGCTCCTTCAACCAGGCCAACATCACGGGCGAATCCCTCCCTGTGGACAAAAAGCCCGGCGACGAAGTCTTCGCCGGCACGCAGAACCTCACCGGTGTTCTCGAAGTCAAAGTCACCCGCGCCGGCCACGACACCACGCTGGGCCGCGTGCGCGACCTCATCCTCGCCGCCGAGAAAACCCGGCTGCCCATCATGCGCATCGTGGACCAATACATGGGCTTCTACACCCCTCTGGTGCTGGTGATCGGCGCGCTGGTGTGGGCGTTCACGAAGGACCTCAGCCGCGTCATCGCCGTGTTCATCGTCTCGTGCCCGTGCGCGTTCATTCTCGCCACACCCACCGCGATGGTCGCCGCGCTCTCCGCCGCGGCCCGGTTGGGCATCCTCATCAAAAACGTCGCCGACATCGAACTGGCCGCCCGCATCAATGCCTTCATCTTCGACAAGACGGGCACGCTGACGACCGGCAAGCTGGCCGTCAGCCGCCTGGCGCCCGCGGAAGGCACCACGCCCGCCGAGCTCCTGCGCGTCGCCGCCTCCGCCGAGAAATACAGCAACCATCCCACCGCCAAGGCCCTCGCCCAGATCGCCGAGGAAGCCGGCGTGCCGCTCGTCGAGCCGCGCGATTTCGCCGAGGCCGCCGGCGGCATCCAGGCCAAGGTGGACGGAGCGACCATCCACGTCGGCCGCGCCGCGTGGCTCAAGGACAACGGCGTGCGCGACGACTTCGAGAAATCCGTGGACCTCAACGAAGCCGAAGGCTGGAGCCTCATCTTCGTCGCGCGCAACGGCCGTTCCCTCGGTTGGGTCGGCCTGCAGGACCAGACCCGCCCCGAGGCCCGCGAATCCCTCGCCGACCTCAAGCACACCGGCGTGCGCCGCATCGCAATGGTCAGCGGCGACCGCCAGCCCGTTGCCACGCGCGTGGCGAAGGAGATCGGCTGCGAAGAAGTCGTGGGCGAATGTCTCCCGCAAAACAAGGTCGAGTTCGTCCGCAAGACTCGGGCCAAGGGCTACCGCGTGGCCGTGGTGGGTGACGGCGTGAACGACGCCCCCGCTCTGGCCGCCGGCGACCTCGGCATCGCCATGGGCGCCGCGGGCAGCGAAGTGGCCATCCACAGCGCCACCATCGCTCTCATGAACAACGACCTCCGTCGCCTGCCCGTGCTCGTGCGCCTCTCGCGCCAGACCCGCGCCGTGATCAACCAGAACTTCCTGGTCGGCGTGCTCTTCGTCATCGGCGGCCTCGTGCTGGCGGCGCTGAAATACATCAACCCCATCATCGCCGCCATGATGCACGTGGTCGGTTCGCTCCTCGTCGTCTTCAACAGCGCCCGCCTCGTCCGCCACGGCGAGGAACTGGAACCGTTCCACAATGTGCCAGCAAATCCTAAGAACGGGGCCGACGACGGCAAACCGCAAGCCGCGCCACAACTCTCGCCGAAGCCGGCATGAGTCGTGCGGAGGGAAGCCAGAAGTGCAGGCCCGTACTTGGGCCGTCGGTCAGTGGGCAGGATAGCGTCCAATGTCCCTCAGCCGGGCGCGCATCGTGAGTCGTTGTGGGGAATTGAGCCGCAACAGCATGAGGGTCGCGCGCCCGATGGCCGTCACCGCCACGATACGGAAACCCTCCAAACGAAAGTGCTCGGCCCAGCGATCGCGACGCGGATCGAAGAGGCGGATGACTTCGCCCGTCTCGGGATCCACCGATGAAATGTTCGGGCCCTTGCGCCGGTTGCAGTCCCAGCAAGCGAACGCAAGGTTGTCGGCTGTGGTTTGCCCGCCGTGCTGCTCCGCGATGATGTGGTCCGCCTCGTGGACCTCGAACAAGTCGTCCTCGTGGACAAGACAGTATTCACAACGACCTCCCGCGCGATCCCGAACGGCCAGCCGCAAGACTGCGGGCACTTTCGTGACGCTCACGATTTGCCCTGCGCCGCGAGGATCCTTCGGGCCTCTGCCTTCAGGAGTGTCATGAGATGGTTGAGAGCTTCCATCTCGTCCAGTTCGGCCTCTTCGGCCTCCGTGAGTTCGCTTTCCCGGTTCTTGGAAAGCAATTCCCGTGACCGTTCGACGTGAGCCTCCGACGGCCGGAACGTGACGATGGCCTCCGGACGCGGGCCGCTGGCGAGGAATGCGATCACCTGGCGCCAGTGGGCAGACGTCCCGTCGCCCTGCTGCTGCAAGCCGCGCTCGATAATCTCGGTCAGCCGTTCCTTCTGTGCTTCCAGCCGCCGCGCCAGCGGCTCGGGCAGGTCAATGGTCACTTGCATGGGTCGCACGTTAAGCCTGGGCGGAGCAAGGGTCAACCCGATGATCGCTTCCATGATGAGCGTTGCCAATGGAGTTTCACGTTCAATCCCAACGGGATTGCATCCTTCAGCCAGGGTTGCGAGGCACGAGCTACCCTGGGTGCGGGTCGGTCGAGGGCGACAACCCCAACGGGGTTGCGGCGATGTTACCCTTGCATCGGAACATTCCTGTGGATCCATCGAGGTCGGGCGTGGACGCAACCCCGTTGGGGTTGAATGAATTCTTCCCGCTTTCCCAGGGTAGCTCGTCTGGGCTGAGGGATGAAACCCCTTTGGGGTGTCCATTTTGACCGGTTCTTGAATCGGCCCCGTTCTCCCGAGAAAGGAGACGACAAAGGCTTCGACAAAGGCCGGGCTCGCCTCGGGAAGATATGTCAGTCCCGTCAACTCCCGAACTCGGGTTCAATACTTCACACCGCAGCCGTAGGATTTGGTGCGGGTGACCTCGACGGCCCTTCCAGCGAGCAGCGCGTTCACCGCTTCGCGCACGTAATTGCGCGCCGTGCGCGGGTCGCCCTCGGACACCGCTTTGTCGTCGATCGCGCCGACGTAGGCCACGTTGCCGTCCTTGCCGATCACGACCATGTGCGGTGTGGTTTTCAGGCCGTAGGCCTTGCCGACCTTGCCATCGCCGTCATCGATCCATGCGGTCGCCTTCATCTTCTGCGCGGCCCATTCCTTCTTCGCGGCGGCGGTGTTCCGGTAGCTGCCACTCTTGGGATTGCTCGAGTTCACGACCAGCCAGACGGCGCCCTTGGCCGTGATCTCGGCCTGTAAGGCCTGCATCGCGCCGGTTTTGAAATGGTTGGCGCAAAACGGGCAGTCGAGATTGTAGGATTCGAGCACCACGATCTTGCCCTTGTAGTCGGCCAGCTTGTGGGTTTTGCCTTCGATGTCCTTGGCGGTGAAATCCGGCGCCGGCTTGCCAATGTCGGCCTGCGCGAACACCAAGGTGGCGCCAAGAGTCCAGGTGCTGAGAATCAGTGCGATGGTTTTCATGGTGGATGTAGTTATTCGGGTCTTCGACGTGCCAAGGAGGGACGGAATTCGGATTGAGCCGCGGGAACCACTTCCATGAACCGCAACGTAGGGCAGGCGTCTCGCCTGCCCAGCGCCGAAGGCGCATACCTCTTTGGCCGCTTCGCGGCCAGGGCAGGCGAGACGCCTGCCCTACGTTGTGGCCGCGCCGGTGGAGGCTACCCTCGAACCAAGTCGGCTCAGACGCTGTAATGGCCCGAAATGTAGCCTTCGAGCTGGCTGATGGTCGCGTCCTGGGCGGAGATAATCCAGTTCACCAGGTCTCCGATGGAAACGACGCCCACCACGCAATTGCCTTCCATCACGGGCAGGTGGCGCACGCGGTGGTTGGTCATCAGCTTCATGGCGCTCTCAACCGTGTCCGAGCGGGAAACCGCCAGGGACGGCGCCACGATTTCCTCAACGCGGGTCTCCTTCGAGGACTTGCCCTTGAGCGCCACCTTGCGGGTGTAATCGCGCTCGGACATGACGCCGAGCAGTTCGTTGCCCCGCATGACGAGCACCGCGCCGATGTTTTTGTCGGCCATGAGCTGGATGGCCTCGAAGACACTGGCCTCCGGCGCGATGCGCCAGAGTTCCTCGCTTTTGCGCGTCAGGATTTCGCCGATAGTGCCGCTGATCATGCTGCCTTCGCTGGCGTGGTTCCGGCCTCGGCCCGACGGTGATTCGACTCCCTGGGAACTGCGACAAGGTCGTTTCGCGACGATGCCGTCGGCCCCCAGCGCAAAAGATTCTCCCTGATGGCTACTCCGGGCTTGGAACGCAGTGCGTCCATACGGTCAGTCGGAACCTGCCGACAGGTTGCCGGAAACAGCGAAAAAGGGCAATCCCAAAATCCGCGACATCCCAAAATCCGCGACGGCAGGTCAAGATTTCCTGCTTCTGCCATCCATTCCGCGCGGTGGTTTGATTTGGTTTGATTCGGTTTGATTCGGTTTGACTGGGCTTGATTGGGTTCGACGACGATTCGCCCAATCCGACCGATCCGTCTGGTAAGGTTGATTCGGTTCGACTGGGTTTGATTAGGTTTGACTTGGTTTGTCTGCTCCCGACAACGACCGTCAGGGAAAACGGACCACGGATTGCACGGATAACACGGATGAGCAGTCGCAGATTCCTGACTCCATCCGTGAGATCCGTGAAATCCGTGGTTAAAGCGCTTCAAAAACCGTAACGGCAGCGATGCAGGCTGTTTGGCAGATTGCCGAGGAAACGGGGCGTCGCAGAGGCGGTTTCGGGTTCCGGGTTCCGGATTCCGCGTTTTTGGACAACTCGAAACCCGGAACTCGGAACTCAGAACCTGGCTCAAACCCGGCCGGCAGTTGAAGCGAGCGTTGCGCACAGGACCAACGATACAGGACGGGGCGCAGGGGTGTTAGCGCCAAACGCGCCAAACGAGCGAAACGAGCCAAAATCTGGCGGACGCAACGGGGCGCATCTTGACACTGCGATGATCACACGGCCTGCTTGCTCCCTCTCCTCCTCCGAGGAGGAGAGGGCTGGGGAGAGGAGGCCCCTTGGTACTTGGGATTTCCCCTCTCCCCAGCCCTCTCCCCGCGCTGCTGGCGCGGGGAGAGGGAG
>CAZZAQ010000144.1:0-8741 GCA_964652165.1 uncultured Bifidobacterium sp. | reverse complement strand
CGTAGGGCAGGCGTCTCGCCTGCCCTGGCCGCGAAGCGGCCACACGGGGACGCGCCTTCGGCGCTGGGCAGGCGAGACGCCTGCCCTACGTTCCCGTTCGCATCCCAAGTCCGGCAAGCGCACTGGCGGCCAGCAAACGAATCCCGACATCATTTCCCGGTAGTTTTGCGGCCCGCGTCGAGCAACGCCAGCACGGATTCCACGTCGTACACGCAGCCGCCCCAGGCGCCGCCGCCGGCTTGCTGGAGCGCGGCCCACAGGCGCGTGTCCTCGGGCAGCCCCGCGGCGGGGGCGAGGTCGGCGCGCGACGGGCGCTGCGCCAGAATCTTTTCGCCTTCCTCGGGCGGGAAACGCCGCGCGCCTTCGCCAACAAAGTCGAGTCTGCCCTCGAGTTTGTTCCGGTCAATGACTATGCGGAGTACATCGCCGTCGCGGAGCTTTCCGATGGGGCCGCCCGCCAGGGCTTCGGGGCCGACGTGCCCGATGCATGCGCCGGTGCTCACGCCGCTGAAGCGCGCGTCGGTCACGAGCGCGACATGCTTTCCAAACGGCAGGTGCTTGAGCGCGCTGGTGAGCTGGTAGGTCTCCTCCATGCCGGTGCCCATCGGACCGCAACCGGCCAACACCAGCACGTCGCCGGACTTCACGCTCCCGGCCTTGATGGCGGCGATGGCGTCTCGCTCGCGGACGTAAATGCGCGCCGGGCCTTCGTGCCGGTAAACGCCATCCGCGCCGACCAGGCCAGGATCGATGGCCGTGCTCTTGATGACGGATCCTTCGGGCGCAATGTTGCCCCGAGGGAAGGTGAGAGTGTTTGTCAGCCCGCGCGCCTTCGCTCGATCCGGGGACATGATGACGTCATCCGGATCAACGCCGTCCTGTGCGCGGAGGAGTTCCCGAAAACGACTACGGCGTTCGCTTTTCTCCCACCCGTTCAGAGTTTCATCGAGCGTGACGCCCGCGGCGGTCAGCACGCCCGTTTCAATCACGCCGAGCCGGCGCAAGTGCAGCTGCACTTCCGGGACGCCTCCGGCCAGGAACACCCGGACGGTGGGATGGAACTGCGGCCCATTGGGCAGCACATCGACCAGGCGCGGCACGCGGCGATTCACGTCAATCCAGTCTTCGACCGTCGGCCGGGGCAAGCCCGCGGCGTGGGCGATGGCGGGGACGTGCAGCAGCAGGTTGGTCGAGCCGCCGAACGCGGCGTGGACGGCCATTGCGTTTCGGATGCTGGCGCTCGTGAGCACGTCGCAAAGTTTCAGGCCGCGCTGCTCCTGCTCGAACACCGCGCGCCCCGAGCGCGTCGCGATGTCGAGCCAGACGGCCTGACCGGAGGGCGCCAGAGCGGAATGAGGCAGCGCCAGGCCGAGCGCTTCGGCGACGACCTGCGACGTGGCCGCCGTGCCAAGGAACTGGCACCCGCCGCCCGGCGACGCGCAAGCACGGCAGCCCAGTTCGGCGGCTTCCTGGAGCGAGATCAACCCGTGCGCAAAGCGCGCGCCGATGGTCTGGATTTTTCCCGCGTCTTCGCCCGACTCAGGCGGCAACGTGACCCCGCCGGGCACGAGCACGCTGGGAAAGTCCTTCATGCCGGCCAGTGCCATCATCATCGCGGGGAGGCCCTTGTCGCACGTCGCCACGCCGATGATCCCCGCCCGCGTCGGCAGCGAACGAATGAGCCGTCGGAAGACGATGGCGGCATCGTTGCGATACGGGAGGCTGTCGAACATGCCGGGGGTGCCTTGCGTGCGGCCGTCACATGGGTCGGAGACGAACCCGGCGAAGGGCACGACGCCGAGGCGCTTGAGTTCGCGCGCGGCGGCTTCGACCTGGAGGCTGATTTCCCAATGGCCCGTGTGGTAGCCGAGCGCGATCGGCTTGCCGTCGGGCGCGCGCAGGCCGCCTTGCGTGCTGAGGATGAGGAAGGCCTTTCCGGCGGCGTCGGCGGGGTTCCAACCCATGCCGGCATTTTGCGAGAGTCCGAAAAGGTCGCCGCTCGGCCGGTCGCGCAGCATCTCCGGAGTGAACGGCAACGCGCCCGCGGGGCCGGGCGCTTTGGTCCGGACTTCGTAGATCGCGGGGTTCTCCGACGCGAACAAGTCGAGGCTCATGTGGGGAGTGTGCTCCGCAGATCATCGCGGTTCGATGATATTAAGACCTTGCACATGCTCGAAATGCTGGCGGTTGAACGTGGCCACATCGCTGCCGCGCAGACGCGCAGTCGCCGCGACGATGACATCGTAGTAGCCGCTCATTTTGCCTTTGGCTTCCAACTCGGCCCAGACGCGGGCGTGTTCGCGCGCCGTCTCCGCTGTGTAGGGAATGATGGGCAGGCGCGCGAGGATGCGATTGACGAATTGCTGGCGGCGAACGCGGTGCTCGCCCGTCGCGCGCTCGACGCCGTGCCAGATCTCGGCGGCGGTGATTGCGGCAATTTCGATCGGCTCTTCGCCCCGCCCTCGCAGCCACGTTTCGAGGTCGAACCGCTCTTTCTCTGCGCGGATGAGAACGTCAGCGTCGAGGATTATCGCCATGAGTCGTCCGGCGGGAGGAGGCTTTGGCGAGATTTGCGAATATCCTCGCGCCAGGCGCTGGCTTCATCCGGCGGGAGGGGATTGTCGTGCAGGGCCTCGGCCAACTCGGCAGCGGTGCAACGCTTCACCGGCTCTGGCACGAGACGGGCCACGGGCACGCCATTTTCCACGAGGATAAACACCATGTTCTCGTCTTGGGCACGATTCACGCACTCGGCCAGGCTTCGCGCCGCCTCGTCCACTGTAATCGTCTTTTCGTTCATGGGCGCAGAATAACAGGTTTCCCGCGCGGAGCAAGCCGGGGCGCCTCGCGGCGCGGAGCGCCGAACTCCTGCTCAGCGCGGTGGCATTGCCTCGATTCGTACCAGGTTTCATGGTCGGCCCCCGACGAGTGCGTTACGGGTTGCTATCGAGGTCGCTCTGCCTGGGCCACGATGCGCTGCTCGATAGCGCCGGATGCTGATTGAGTTAGCAGCACCCGCTCCAATTGGTTGCTGGTCTGACGGGTCAGTACGTATCGATGACCCGCAGTCGCCGTGAATTCGATTCGAGGCATGTCGAAGGGATTCCAGGATCCCACGAATGTCCTGACTTCGGTCGGACCAGGAGGAATCCTGTAAGTTTGTCCGATGCGCCAGAAGCTGGGCGGCTGCTGGTTGATCTGGGTAACGTAAACGCTTTTGCCAACGAGCACGGCGTGAGGCGAATTAGCGCGGACGTTGCGAAACTGGTTGGGGTAGCTGCAACCCACGAGCAGCACCGCAATGAAGCCGGCCGCCAGAGCTGTGGCGTGCTCGCCGCGGCGATTCGTTCCATTCATGCTGGCAGCCTATCACCCCGCGTGCCGCCCGCAAGCGCGGAGCGCCGTCTCACTCAGTCTTCTCCACCTTCGATAATCGAAAGCGAGGCAGACGGTCCAACAAATAGCCAAGGTCGCGACGAGGAGATTCTGAATCAACGGATACTTCTTCGCGAGAGCATCGCCACTGTATACTCCCGCGAGGGCGAGAAACATGGTGCCAACCAGCGAGACTTGTCCCGATGCGGCGGGACAAGGTTCGCCGCTTGGCGGCCGAGTTCCAGCCCGACCAATTCTGACTCTTTGGCTCCCACGCCAGCGGCTCCCACGCGCCTTGAGTTCACCGTGCTTCTGCCCTAACCTCGCCTTGTGCTTACGGCCCGATTGCTCCTCGCTCCGCTCGCCCTCGCGTGCGTGCTTGCGGGCGGTTGCTCGACCGCCCCGCGCGTCGTCAAAGTCCTCCCGCACTTCACGGACGCCGAGGGCCGCGTGGCCCTCAGTCCGAGCCTTTACGAACGCGACGCCTATCAGGCCAGGCTCCGCGCCCATCCGGCCGAGCGCGCCGGGCTGCAATTCGACATTCAATGGCGCGCGCCCGACACGGGCCGGCTGAAACTCCTCGTCGAAATGCGCGGCGCCCTCAGCAACCGCGTCACCACCGCCAGGCTCGAACTGCCCCTGGCTACCGGCGGGCGGTTCACCCGCTGGTCCAACGCCGCCGTCCCCGCCGCCGACTACCCTAAGTTTGGCGAGTTGGTCGCGTGGCGGGTCACCCTCTGGAACGGGGAGGCCCTGCTGGCCGATCAGAAGTCGTTTCTTTGGTAAGGGGCGCTATTCGCTGCGAGGAGCGCCCGCCCTGAATCCTCACTTGCCATCGCTGACTTTGGAATGCAAAGTGGCCCGCATGGACAACAACTGGGCCGCTGAGAATCTCCAGGTCATCCGCACGCTCATGGAACGGTCGGCGCTGTACCGGCGGGCGCTCGCGCCGGTCATGCTTGTGAGCGGCGCCATCGGCACGGCGGCGGGTTTCGTGCCGTGCTTTGTCCGGATCGATACCAACCGCACGTTTGCCGTCTTCTGGCTGGCCGTCAGCGTCGTCACGATCGCGGCGGCGCTGCTGCTGGTGCGGCGCCAATCGCTCAAGGCCGCCGAGCCTTTTTTGTCCGTGCCGACCAAGCGCGTCTTGCAAGCCCTGCTCCCGGCCTTCCTCGTGGGCTACCTGGCGGGTGTATTCAACGTGACCAACGAGCATCTCTGGCGCGCCGGGCTGCTGGCGATGTTCTGGGTCATCGTTTATGGCTGCGCGATTCATGCCGCCGGCTTTTTCATGCCGCGCGGGATGAAACTCTTCGGCTGGCTTTTCGTCCTCGGCGGCTGTGCCATCGTTTTTGCGTCACAAAGCTGGCCGGAACTGCGAGCGGCCGAGGCCGGCCACTACATCATGGGAGGTTTCTTCGGGCTGGCCCACCTGGCTTACGGGGTATACCTCTACTTCACGGAGAAGCGCTCCGCCTCCGCGTGAACCCGGAACCGTTCCTCCAACTCGACCGCGTCATCCACGAGAAGGGGCGCCTGGCCATTATGTCGCTGCTCGGCGCGTCGGCCCACCTCGCCTTCACGGAAATGCGGGAAACATTGGGGATGACCGATGGCAACTTGACCACGCACCTGCGCACGCTCCACGAAGCCGGCTATGTCGCCGTGACCAAGGCGTTCCAGAGCGGACGCTCCATCACCACGTACGCGCTGACCCCGGCTGGCAGAACTGCCTTCACGGCCTACATCAACCTGCTCGAGCAAATCGTTCAGCAGACAAAACAGAAATAGTTCCTCAAGTTTGAACGCCTCGGAGCCGATGTGGTCTGTAGCTTTGTGATACAAAGTGAATGAAAATCCTCCGCGCCACCCACCTTGGCATGTGTTTCGGCGTCCGCGACGCCATCGCCCTGGCCCTTCGGCAATCGGGGCCGGTCACGATTCTGGGCGACCTGGTGCACAACGAATCCGTCCTCCAAAATCTTCGTTCGCAAGGAGTGAAAACCGAGCATCAGGTCGCCAACGTGACCACGCCTACCGTGATGATTACCGCTCACGGCGCGTCGCGGAAAACGATGGACCGCATCCGCGATCGCGGGCTGGGGGTCGTCGAAGCCACCTGTCCGCTGGTCCACTTTGCCCATCGGGCGGTCGCCGAACTGGTCGCGCAAGGCTTTCACCCCATCGTCATCGGCAGGCGCGATCATGTCGAGGTGCGCGGGCTGACCGAAGATCTCGCCGAGTTCGACGTTGTCTTGACCGAGGAGGACGTGGCCGGCTTGCGAGCGCGCCCGCGCCTGGGCATCGCGGCGCAAACGACGCAGCCCATCGACAAGGTGCATCGGCTGGTCTCCCTCATTCGCCAGCGCTTTCCCGAGTCGGAAGTTCGCTTCGTCGATACCGTTTGCCAGCCGACGAAACAGCGTCAACTCGCGGCGATCGAACTGGCGCAACAGTCCGAGGTCGTCATCGTCGTCGGCGGCGCGCACAGCAACAATACCCACGAACTCGTCGCGACTTGCGGCCGGCATTGCGGGCGCGTCCATCACGTTCAGTCCGCCGACGACCTGCGCGCGGACTGGTTTGCCGGGGCAAGCGTCGTCGGGATTACGGCCGGCACGTCGACGCCGGACAGCGTGATTGACTCCGTCGAACGCTGGCTGAGCGACTTCGTTCAATTCCAGGAGAACCTGGCGCGGCAGGTTGAGGAGAGCGCCGCATGACTGCTGCTTCAGCCAGCCTGTCTGAAGTTCCGGTGCTCCTGCGGGGCGAAGCGCGGCCCATCCGCGGCTGGATTGAACAGTGGAGCGGCCCGCGTCTCGGACTGTGTTTGGCGGTCGTCATCGTGGGAACGGGCGCGTTCGGCGCGGCGCTCGGTTCGTGGCGAGCGCCCGAACAGGCCCTCTACACGGCGATCAAGCTGCCGCTCATCCTCCTGCTCACCGCGCTCGGCAATGGCCTGCTCAACGCCATGCTCGCCCCGCTGCTGGGCCTGAATATTTCCATGCGCCAGTCGCTGCTGGCCGTGCTGCTCAGCTTTACCATTGCGGCGGCGATTTTGGGCGCGTTCAGCCCGCTCCTCTATTTCACGGTGTGGAACACCCCGCCGTTGTCCGCCGGCGCCGGCGCTGCGTACTCGGCGCACAGCCTGATTCTCGTCATCGAAACGCTCATCATCGCATTCGCCGGGGTCGCGGCAAACATGCGTCTGGTCCAGCTCCTGCGCGAACTCAGCGGCAGCCGCGCCGTCGCGCGCAAGGTGCTTTTCGCGTGGCTCGCCGGGAACCTGTTCCTGGGCAGCCAGCTTGCATGGATTCTTCGGCCGTTCGTCGGCTCGCCAGGACTCCCGTTGGAATTCCTCCGGCCCAACGCGTTCGACGGAACCTTTTACGAAGCGCTCTGGCAACACACGCGGCACCTGCTGTTCCCCTGAATTTCCACCCTCGAAAACCTCAACTCCCTCACGCACCATGAACGACCTCACTCCCACACCTCCTCCACCCCTGCCGCCCGCTCTCGCGGCGGCGGGCGCCCACGGTGGCGCGATTCCGCTCGACGATGCGCCGGAAGACCGCGCGCCCATCCCCGGCGTCGCCGGTGCCGTAGAGGCGATGCTCCGCCAACCCCGGCGCATCGTGTATCACCTGCGCCAGCCGGGGGCGGGCGGATTGATAACCGCGATGCTGGCTGTTGCCGCCTTGTGCAGCCTCGTCTATGGCGTCGTCGTCGGCACGTTCTCGGGCGGCGACCAGCTTTGGATCGCGCCGGTGAAGATCACCGCGGGCCTCATGTTCTCCGCGCTGATTTGCTTGCCGAGCCTGTACATTTTCTCGTGCCTGAGCGGTTCGCAAGCGCGGTTGGTCGAGATTGGAGGGTTGCTCGCGGGCCTGCTGGCGCTGCTCAACGTGCTGCTCCTCGGTTTCGCCCCGGTGGCGCTGGTCTTCTCGACGTCGACCGGCAACCTCGCCGCGATGGGCGCGCTGCACCTGCTGTTCGGCCTGATCGCGACCTGCTTCGGCCTGCGCTTTCTCAACGCCGGCGTCGCGCAACTGGCCGGGCGCCCCGCCGGTTCGCGCGTCTGGGCCCTCATCTTCGTGCTCGTGCTCCTGCAAATGACCACCGCGCTGCGGCCCATCATTGGCACCGCGGATACGATGCTGCCCGGCTTGAAGGAGAAGAAATTTTTCGTCGCCCACTGGGCGGATTGTCTCAGCGCGCCTGAGAAATCGAAATCGGCCGGGAACGAACTTCAACGCTGATTGCTGACCATGAACTTCCCGTCTGTAGCCGCCGACGTGAGGAGGCGGATTCGTGTAAACGGCGACCCTTCCGCCTCCTCACGTCGGCGGCTACCAACTCAAGGACGACTCCTATGAAACACTGGCTCGACTACTTCCAGCACAACCGCGACCACCGCTTCGACGTCCCGTGGGAACGCGGCGCGCATCCCGATCCGCTCCTGCGCGGCCCGCTCATCGCCTCGCTGCAACGCTTCCAGGTTGGCGAAAGCGGCACCGGCTCGCACCTGCGCGTGAAGGCCGCGGCGACGAACGACCCGGACTACCAGACCGCGTTCGACCTGTTCATCAAGGAGGAGCAGGAACACGCCCGGCTCATGGCCGAAGTGTTGCAACGCCTCGGCGCGCCGCTGCTGGGCGACCACTGGAGCGACAAGGTTTTCGTCCTGCTGCGCCGTCTCTTCGGTCTGAACCTCGAACTGCTCGTGCTGTTGCTGCCCGAGATGATCGCCAAGCGTTTCTTCCGCGCGCTTCACGACGGCACTCGCGATCCCGTGCTGTGCGCCGTGTTCGCCCAGATCGGGCACGACGAGGAAGGGCACCTGGCCTTCCACACCGATTACCTTCAGCACGCCTTCGCTGCGCTGCCGCTGTGGAAGCGAGGCGTCCTTCGCGCTTTGTGGCGTGTGGCGTTCCGCGTGGCGTGCCTTGTGGTGATGTTCGATCACCGTGCGACATTGCGGGCAACAGGTGTTTCATGGGCGACGTTCTGGTGGGACTGCGGCCTAATCTTCGATGAAGTCGCCGCGGGGATTTTCAGTTGCGCGCCGACGCCGGTGCTCGCACGGCTCACCCCTCAGCGCGCCTGACGTGGTTCTCTCCTTCCATGCGAGCCTTCGCCCAAGTCCCCGTGCTGCTCCGCGCCGAGCCGGCGAAGTTGCGCGACTGGTTGGAGCGACGGCGGCTCTCCCGAGCGTATCTCTGCGTCCTCACAATAGTCGTTGGCGCGGGAATCTACGGCGCGGTGATGGGCTGCTGGCGAAGCCCGCTCCAAGCCCTGTTCACCGGCATCAAACTACCGTTGCTCATCCTCCTCACCACGCTCGGCAACGCACTGCACAACGCCAT
>CAZZAQ010000143.1:8521-8848 GCA_964652165.1 uncultured Bifidobacterium sp. | reverse complement strand
TCGCGGCCTTGAGCAACAGCGCGAGGTTGTTGAGATAGTTGGCGACAGAGCGGTGCTTCTGGCCGTAGCTGGCTTCAGCAATGGCCAGTGCGCGGCGCATCAGCGGTTCGGCCTCCGCCAGGCGGTTCGCGGCCTGGAGCAACTGCGCGAAATTGTTGAGCGCCTCGGCTGTGTTCGGGTGCTCCGGGCCGAAGGTGGACTCCGCCCACGCCAGAGCCTGCCGGAGGCACTGCTCCGCCTCGGAGAAACGGCTGGCGTGCTGGTATAAACGGGCCAATTCGTAGCTCCAGGTGAGGACATGGGGCAGGAGGTCGGCGGGCGGTTGGG
>CAZZAQ010000143.1:5840-8505 GCA_964652165.1 uncultured Bifidobacterium sp. | reverse complement strand
CCGGCTTCGCGAAGGCGGCGCTCGAGTTCGGTGACGCGGAAGGCTTTTTCCTCGAAGGGGAGGGCGTCCACCATGTCGAAGCCGGCGAAGGCTTCCTGGGTGGCTGTGCCGATGGGGACTGGATCGGGAATGAACTCGAATTGGTGGCTACGGTAGCGCCAGAAGTCGGGGGCGCGGGCGGTGAGACGCGTGGCGGCGTATTCCGCCAGCCAAAAGACGACGGGGCAGGCGAGGCGCTCCCATTGTTCGCGGGAACTGTTCAGCGCGCGGAGGGCGGGCTGGGCGTCGTCCTCAAAAGGGATGCTGGCTTCGAGGTCCAGGATGAACACGGCGGGGGGAGGCCGGGCGGGCAGTTGGCGGCGAACGATGTCATAGACATCGCCAACGTTCGGCGGGAGACGGACAATGAGGTTGCCTGGAAATTCCCCGCAGAGGCGCTCGATCAGAGAGTCGCGCAGTCCGCGGTCGTCACAGACGGCGAAGCTGAGGGAGAACGTGCCGCGGGAGGCGAGCATCATGCGGCGGAACGCCGCGAGGTCGGCAGCCTGACGGGCGGAGTCGGGCGCGGGCGGATCGGCGGCCGGGCTGTCGTTGTGCGGACGGCTCACGGGCTAGACGGTGGACGGCGGTGGCGCAGGCGCGGTCAGGCCGTCCAGGGCTGGGTTCACGCCATACCACTCGTCTTCGTTCATGTAGAGCAGGAGGGCGCGGCTGTCGAGGAGTTCGCGAAAGGCGGATTCGTTGTCGAGAGTGCGGACGATCTGGCCGGTACGGCGGGCTTCTTCGATTAGGGGCCAGTGGTCTTTGCGAAGCTGGCGACGGTAGCTGCGCACGGCCTCGATGCGGCTGCGCTGGACGCCTTTGGCGGTGATGGGAAGGCCCTCGGTGACAATGGCCTCGCGGATGAGGGTCATCAATTCGGTAGGCTGGCCGCCCGTGAGGCGGATGAGGTCGTCGCGGACTGCCTCGGACTTGAAGAGGTCGGTATTACTGGCCCCGGCTTTGGCGAGGCGGACGGTGATCATTTCGCGGAACTTGACCATGCCGTCATCGTGGTCTCCGCGCTGGGGCGGCTGGGCGTGAATCTTGGTCATGGGCACGACGGGAAGGTGGCCGCCGTAGAGGCGTTTGATGTTCTGCTCCTGATCAGAATAGGCCAGCTCGATTGGAAGGGTATAGACGACGTGGCACTGGAAGGCGGTGAGCTGGGCGGAGCGATGGACGAAGAGATACTCGGTGGTGGAGCACCCGGCCTTCTCGTGGGCGCGGGTAATCATTTTGTCAAGGTCATCGACGATGACGACGAGGCCGCGGAGTTTCTTTTCTCGCAGTCCGAGCACGGCTTGGCCGATGATGTCATTGGCGGCCGTGAGCCAGTTGTTAGTGTCCGGCTCGAGGGCGGCGCGGACTTTCTGGCGTGCTTCAGGGCTGCTGCGGAGAGTGGCGGAGAGTTTGGCCATGTCGGCTCCGAGTTCGAGTCCGTCAAAGGAGACTTCGCTCAACGCGAGTTCCTTCAGGCGCTGCAGCCGGTCGCGAAAGTAACCGGGCTTGAGATTGATCCTCGCCCGCTTGCGGAGTTGCTGAGCGATCTGGCGGACGATGGCGATGAGGACTTCCGGGAAATCAATGTCGTTGCGGTCGAGTTCGTCGTCGGCCTGGACCTGGACGACGAAGAAGCGGCCAGTGTCGGCAGTGGGAGTTTCGAGGGCTTGGCGGAGGCGCCAAAGTTCGGTGGATTTGCCGCTGCCACGATGGCCGGTGAGAACCTGACAGGAGGGCTTGTCCGCCAGAAGGATCTTTTGCCTCATGCGGGCAACGATGCTGCTGTGGCCGCGCACGGCGTCGAGATCGATATACAAGTCGCTCTCCCCTTTCTTAAGGGGCGCGGGGTCGAAGGCGGCGTAGATTTTTTCGAGGGGCGCACTCATGCATTCTGTGGTGAAGCCGCGATGCCGGTGAGACCCTTGCCGGTGCGGGAGGTCAAGACTTTCTGCTGATTCTCAATGTTCACCCAGGAACGATGCCCGGAAAGGCCAACGGCGGGCAAGCGGGAAGGGGCGGTGACATCACGGCAGAGTGGCCACTCCGCCCTGCCTTCGTGGGCGCGGGTTCAAATCGTCTGGCTCAGGAAGCCGCCGTCCACGCGGATGTCCGTGCCGGTGACGAAGCTGCTGGCGGCGTGGCTGGCGAGGAAGACGCAGGCGCCGACGAGTTCGCGCGCCTCGCCGAAGCGGCCCATCGGCGTGTGGGCCCAAATGGACTTCGTGCGCGCGGTTGGCGAGCCGTCGTCGTTGAAAAGCAATTTGCGGTTTTGTTCAGCCGGGAAGAAGCCGGGCGTGAGGGTGTTCACGCGCACGCCCTTCGGCGCCCATTCGCGCGCGAGGAATTGCGACAGGCTCAACACGGCCGCCTTGGCTGCCGAGTAGCTGACGACGCGCGAGAGCGGCAGGTGCGCGGAGACACTGGCGATGTTGATGATGCTGCCCCGGCCGCGCCGGCCCATCGCCGGGCCGAACTCCTGGCAGGGCAGCAACACGCCGCCGACCAGGTTCAGATCGAAGTTGGCCTGCCAGTCTTCGACCTTGATTTGCTCGAAGGAATTCTCGGACGTGACGGTGACTTTCGGATCGTTGCCGCCGGCCGCGTTGATGAGAATAGCCGGCCG
>CAZZAQ010000143.1:5508-5830 GCA_964652165.1 uncultured Bifidobacterium sp. | reverse complement strand
CCAAGCCTTGCTTCGATTTGTCCATGCGCCTCGGTGAGGCTGGCGCGCGAAACAGAGTCGGCGGCGAAGAACTCCGCGACGCCGCCCCTGGCGGTGATCGCTTTGACGCGGGCCTGGCCGCGCTCCGCGTTGCGGCCGAGCACGGCGACTTTGGCACCGGCCTGGGCGAGTCCTTCCGCCAGCGCCCCGCCAAGGACGCCAGTCGCGCCGATGACGACCGCGACTTGGTCCTTGAGGTCAAACAGGTTCATGGTCCAGCGGCGGCATTGTGCATGGCGGGACTGGGGCTAGAAGGAGAAATTGCGCGTGTGTGCCTGGCCAG
>CAZZAQ010000143.1:270-5498 GCA_964652165.1 uncultured Bifidobacterium sp. | reverse complement strand
CGACACTGCCGCAGTGGGGCAGGCGACTCGTCTGCCGTAGTCCCGACAGGCGACTCGCCTGTCGATTCGTCGTTGCCCCGAGGTCCCGCAGGCGGGTCGCCTGCGAAACTGGCGCAGACGAAGTCGTCTGCGCCACTGCCGCACGCCGCGGCAGCCATAGTGTGGCAGCCGTTCCAGTTGTCGGCGTATGTGCATCGCGTAGCTGCGACCGCGGGGTCGCGGCGTGGGAGGTTGGCAGACTTCACAACCAAAGGAGCACGGCTCTGTGAGCCGCAGGACGCCGTCGGCACAGGGTTTTTCGGCGCGGTCTGGAGACTGGACGCGAGGCCAGGCTGCTGCGTGCCGCAGGCACGCGCTCCAATGCGGTCGCGGCTACAAGGCTAGGATCAGCCCGCGACCTCACGGTCGCAGCTACAGCGCCATGACCGCCCAAAACGGGCTTGTCCGCCCCCGTCGCGTCCGGCTACAATGTTGGGCGGCGCCCCCGTTCTGTTCGGTGGCCGTTCGCAACAAGACAACCCGTCGGAGTTGGATATGAAGAACACGCAACGCATCCCGCAAACCCTCGCCACTCTCCTGGCCGCCGCGCTTGCCGCCGGCGCCGGCTTCGCGGCGGAATCGAAGCCCGGCGCCTCCCCTGCGCCCGCCACGCACACCATCGCCAAAGGCGCGCTCAAGGCCAAAGCCCAGTTCGACGCCGTCTTCGAGTCCGCGGAGATGGCGCCGGTGAAGCTCGAAACCAAGGCATGGACGGACCTCACGGTGCTCGAGGCCGTGGCGCACGGCGCCCGCGTGAAGAAGGGCGAGCCGCTGGTGAAACTCGACACCGAGAAACTCCTCGAGCAAATCAAGGAACTGGAGCAGGAGCAGCCGGCGGCCGTCATCGCTCTCGACACCGCCGTGGCGGAGCTGGCGAACCTCGATGAGTCCACGCCCCTCAAGCTGGAAACCGCCAGGCGCACCCACCGCGTGGCGAACGAAGAGCTGACTTACTTCGAGTCCACCGGCCGCGCCCAGCGCGAGAAGAACTCGAAGTTCAACCTCAAGAGCGCCGAGCAACGGCTCGAAAACGCGAAGGAGGAATTGCACCAGCTCGAGAAGATGTACAAGGCCGACGACCTCACGGAGGAGACCGAAGAGATCATTCTCAAGCGCCAGAAGTTCGCCGTCGAAGCCGCGGAGCTGGGCCTCGAATCCAGCAAGCTGCTCAACGAGCGGGATTTCAAGACGCTCATCCCCCGCGAACACGAAACACTCAAGGCCTCCAAGAAGGACCAGGACCAGGCGTTCGCCCTCTCCGAGCAGACGCTCCCGAAGGCGCTCGCCAAAAAGCGCCTCGATCTCGACAAGCTCAAGCGCGACCAGAAAAAGGCGGACAAGAAGCTGGCCGACTTGAAGAAGGACCTCGACGGCATGTCCATCACGGCCCCGATGGGAGGCATGGTTTATTACGGCGTGTGCGAAAATGGCAAGTGGACCACCGGCGGGTCCGTGGCCAAAAAACTGGTCCCGGCGGGCAAGCTTTCCGCGAACGAAGTGTTCATCACCCTTGTCAACCCGGAGAAACTCCAGCTTCGCGCCGTCGCGACCGAAGCCGACCTTGCGAATCTCAAATCCGGCCTCAAGGGCACCGCCGCGCCCGTCTCCGCGCCGGACAAGAAACTTTCCGTGAAGCTCGAAGAGATCGGGTTCATTCCTCAACCCGGAGGCGGCTTCGAAGCAATACTCTCCTTCCAGAAAGAGTCGGGCCTGCGGCTCATGCCGGGCATGAATGCGAAGGTATCCCTGGGCGAATCCAGCCGTGCCGAGACGCTGCTGGCGCCAAAGGATTCTGTCTTCACCGAAGGCAAAAAACACGTCGTCTATCTCTCCAAGGAAGGCGCGAAACCCGAGAAGCGCACCGTGAAGATCGGAGACAACGACGGCAAAATGGTTGAAGTCCTCGACGGCCTGGAAGAGGGGGACAAGATTCTGATCAGCAAACCGGACAATAAATCGGAGTGAGCCTGAGGCGTCGCGCGATGAGACCGGCCCTTACCCCTCACCCCGGCTCTCTCCCCTCGGAGGGGAGAGGGAGAACCTTTGGCCGCCCCGGGGAATGTCGAACGTCTCATGCCGTCCGCTTGATGCTCGGCTTTTGCAGCGCGTTCGGTTTGGTCCTACTGCTTTGTTCTCCCAGCTCCTTCGCCGCGGAAAAAACTCCCAAGGCCCGCGACCTGCCGCCGGCGACTCCCGAACAAATTGAAAAGTCGATCCAACGCGGGATCGCTTACCTGCTCAAGGATCAGAACAAGGACGGCTCGTGGGGCTCAGCGCGAAAGACCAAAGACCTGAACATCTTTGCCCCCGCGCCCGGCGCGCACGACGCGTTTCGCTCAGCCGTCACCGCGATGTGCATCTCGGCGCTCATCGAAACCGGCGCGGCGGACACGAACTCCGCCGCCCGCGAGGCGCTCACGCGGGCGGAAGCGTGGCTGTTGAAGAAGCTCCCGCACGTGCGCCGCGCCGATGGCGTCGCCATTTACAACGTCTGGGCGCACAGCTACGGCATTCACGCGCTGGTCGAAATGTACCAGCGAGAGATGTCCGACCCCATACGCCGCGAGGAGATCAAGGGCGTCATCGTCCAGCAATTCGACCTGCTGCGCCACTATGAGTCCGTCGATGGCGGCTGGGGTTACTACGATTTCCGGGCGCAGACCGCGCGGCCGTCCAGCGACGCAACGAGTTTCACGACCGCGACCGCGCTGGTTGCGCTTCGCGAGGCCAAGGACGCGGGCATCGAGCCGCCCAAGGACGTGGTGAAACGGGCGATCGATTCCATCGTGCGCCAGCGCAAAAAGGACTTCACCTACGACTACGGAGAGTACTTGAAGCTCCGGCCGATGATGCCCATCAACCGGCCCGGCGGCAGTCTCGGCCGTTCGCAGGCGTGCAACCTGGCGCTGCGGATCTGGGGTGACACGAACATCACCGACACCGTGATGACGAACTGGCTCGAAAGGCTGATTGACCGCAACGAATGGCTCTCCTTCGGGCGCAAGCGGCCGATTCCGCACGAGTCATGGTTCCAGGTCGCGGGCTACTTCTATTACTACGGGCATTACTACGCGGCGCTGTGCATCGAGCATCTCGGGCGGGAGAAGGCGGGTCGATTCAAGCCGCGGATCGCGGCGATCATTACAAATCTGCAGGAGAAGGATGGCTCCTGGTTCGATTTCCCGTTCTACAACTACCACCAGCAGTACGGCGCGGCTTTCGCGCTGATGACGCTGGCCAAATGCCGGCCCGCAGCCAAATGAAAACGCAAACCATATTTAGGGCGGGCGTCTCGCCTGCCTGCCCTGGGAGCGCCGGCATCTTGCCGGCGGGTCGCATGGCTGTAAGTCGAGAAACTCGCCGGCAGGATGCCGGCGCTCCCGGTCCCGATGCGCGTCCGAAGTTGTTGGCGGGCCGACTTTCGTCGTCGTCGGCGCGCCTCGCTTTGTTCCTGCTCGTCGTTCTCGCGACGATTTCCATCCACGCCGCCGAATCCATCCGCAAGCTGCTTTACGTCGCCGCGCCCGGCGTTCGCAATGACCTCCAATACGGCGGGCATGGCGTGCTGGTGTTCGACATCGAAGGCAATTATCGGTTCGTGAAGCGCATCCCCTCCGCGGGCCTCGACGAGAAAGGCACGCCGCTCAACGTCAAGGGCGTCTGCGCCAGCGCCGCCACGGGGCGGCTGTACGTGAGCACGCTGCGGACGCTGCTGTGCTTCGACCTCGCGACGGAGAAAATCCTCTGGGAGAAACCGTACGAAGGGGGCTGCGACCGGATGGGCATCGCCCCCGACGGCAAATTCATCTACCTCCCTTCGCTGGAGCAGGCGCACTGGCACGTCATCGACGCGTTGAGCGGCGACGTGCTCAAGAAGCTCGTGCCCGACTCCGGCGCGCACAACACCATCGTCAGCCTCGACGGCCACCACGCCTACCTTGCCGGGCTTAAATCCCCGCTGCTCCGCGTGACGGACACGAAAACGCACGAGATAATCCGCGAAGTCGGGCCGTTCTCCTCGGCCATCCGGCCGTTCACAGTGAACGGCCGCGGCACGCTCTGTTTTGTGAACGTCAACGGCCTGCTTGGCTTCGAAGTCGGCGACCTGGCGACCGGCAAGAAGCTTCACCGCGTCGAGGTCGAAGGATTCCAGCGGGGCCTCGTAAAACGCCACGGCTGTCCCAGCCACGGCGTCGGCCTGACGCCCGACGAGAAGGAAATATGGGTCACCGACGCCACGAACAAACGGCTGCACGTGTTCGACGCGACCGTGATGCCGCCCAGGCAGTTGACAAGCGTCCTCCTGCGCGACGAGCCGGGATGGGTGACGTTCAGTCTCGACGGCCGGCACGCATGGCCGTCCACCGGCGAAGTGATCGACGTGAAGTCGCGCAAGGTCATCGCGACGCTCAAAGACGAGAAGGGCGCCGACGTGCAGAGCGAGAAGATGGTCGAGATCCATTTCCAGGGCGGGAAGCCGGTGCGCACGGGCGATCAGTTCGGGCTGGGGCGGGAGAGGATTGGAGTGATGGAGTGATGGAGTGATGGAGTAATGGAGTAATGGAGTAATGGAGTAATGGAGTAATGGAGTAATGGAGTGATCGGGATCCCAATACTCCAATACTCCAATACTCCAATACTCCAATACTCCATTACCCCCTACACCCCGCGCCCCATGCAGGATTAACGGACAGGCATGCGGTTGATCGTGTTGTGAATCTCCTGCTCGATCGCCGTTCCGTCCTCCGCGCGGAGGCGGAATTGAATGCGCATCTGCATCACCGGCCGGACCTCGGCCAGTTCAAGCGTGACGGCGCGGCAGTCTGGCGAAAGTTTCACGGACCGGATGGCCACGGGATCGCGGCCCTGGCGTTGCGGGTCGGCGACCGAGAAGTCCGGCGAACCGTATTTCTCGGTCCATGCGTAGTTCCACTGCTCGACGGCGAAGTTCTGCTCGTCGGTCGCGGAGGCCGGATCGAGCCGTGAGGAAAACGTGATGCGAATGCCATTGGTAACCACGTTCAGCGCGACCGGCATGTGAACCGGCTTGCCCGTGTATCGGACGCGTTGGAGACAGCCGTCGCGAGCGCCGCTGGTCTGCCAGCCCTTCAACCCGCACACCCAGAGCTGGCCGTCGCGCGGATTGAACCGAGCCCGCTGGATTCCCGAGTCGAAGCGCAATGGGAACT
>CAZZAQ010000143.1:0-260 GCA_964652165.1 uncultured Bifidobacterium sp. | reverse complement strand
GCGCCGGCGGCGCTCATCAGGGCCCGGCGCACCGGGTTGAGCCGCGTCCGCTGGATGCCCGAATCGAATCGCAGTGGGAACTGCACGGCGCCGCCCTGCCGAACGCCGTCCACTTCCTCGTGCAACACGAGAAACAGCGCCGCGCGGCCGTAGGAGGTGTGAAGCAACTGGCCCTTCAACGGGCCCCAGCGATCACTCGTCACCCATTCGAGGCTGCCGCTGGAATTGTCGGCCTTCATCGGCAGCCAGCACAGCGGCGG
>CAZZAQ010000142.1:0-8861 GCA_964652165.1 uncultured Bifidobacterium sp. | reverse complement strand
TCGTGAAAAGGAGATTGACGCTTGGCCGGGCGGAAGGGGATTGAACGCCTCCAAAGACGACCAGGTTCCCTATCGCTGCACCGTGAGTATCCAGTGCTCCGGTCTCCCAGAAGGTCAGGAATCCATTAGTGCCTGCATTGGTGGCAACCAGGTGCGGACGACCCTCGACGCTCAGATCACGAAGCGTAAAATTGGTCAGCGCTGCCGCAGGGAAGTCGACCGCATTGGATCGACCCACATAAAATATTGTCGTCGCCCGATTGTGAGCGATCAGCGTGGTGTTGGTCTTGCCCGCGCCTTTGATTTCGACCTGGCTCCGCGAAATCAACGCCACCGAGTTATGCTGTGCGTCCAAACTCTCCTGTACATTTGGTTGCGCCACGTAATAGGTTCCAGCAGGAATGAGGACCAAACCACCTTGGCCGGGCCCATTGGTGAGATCGTTAATCGCCTTTTCGAGTTTCAGGCCATTTGTCATCGCTGAACCCCAATCCGTATTGGTGCTCCACGGCACGAAACTTCCCGAACCCAGTTCATTGGTCTGAACGAGGTTCGTGACACCCTCCAGCCACGACGGGTAAATCGAAATGTAATTGAGCCGGCAGACAGCATTGGCAGCGGAGTTGGTATCCATCACCACCTTCATCACGTTTGTGCCGGCCGGGAGCGGCAGCAGCGTCCGCGCGAGGTTCGTCCAGTCCGTGGTGAGGAGGGTCAGGGGGCCGGTGTTGGTAAAGGCGCCTGTCGTGGCATTGGTGAATTCGACGTGGAACACCCCGCCCGTGCCGAGGCCCGCCACCCGCGCTTCCACGGCGTAGTTCTGTCCCACCCGCACGTCCAGCGTGTACTTCAGCCATTCACCGGCGCGCAGGTTGTCCACGATGAACCCTGCGGCGAAGTCGGTGGTGTTGGTGACGATCTGCATCATGCTCGGCCGGTAATCGTTCGTGACCGTGTTCCCGCCCAGCGAATAATAAGCCACCCCCTGGCCGCCCCGGTCGAACTGCTCGGCCTCGATACAGCCGGTGATGGCGAAGGGGATGCCAATGAAGGGGACCGGGGCGCTCAACACCGGGTCTTCCAGCAGGTCCGGCACGCCATTGAGATCGCTGTCCACGGATTTCACCGTGTCGAACCTGCGCTGGATTTCGGGGGCGGTCAACGGGTAGTTGAAGGTTTCCAGTTCGTCAAACTGGCCGTTGATGGGGCTGGTGCCAGCCGTGTTGTTGCCGATGACAAGACCGTTAGTGCGGAAGCCGACGGCCGGATAAGCGCCCACACCACTGCCCGAGACCGCCAGCGCGCCATTGGTGTAGATGGCCGAGGCCGAAGGGGAATAAGTCACGGCGAGGTGGTACCACTTGTCGGCCAGAAGCGTCACACTAGCCGTAGCGGCTGCCGAGGAGACACCATTGCTCGTGGTGCCAAAGGCAATCTGGCAGTTACCGTACTGACCGGTTACAAGCTTGAATTCCCATTTATTGCTTTCCGTTTCGTCGGAGGAACCGACATACAGCAATTTGCCCGTGCAAGGCGCGCCTGACGAGGGTTTGAACCAGAGCAGGGCCGTGCCGTTGCGGCAATTGACGTTGGCCCAACCGTTGGTCTCCACGTCCCGATAGACCAGGCGCGTGGCCTGATAGCCGCTGCCGATGACGAGCGCGTTACTGCTCCAGCCTGCGTCCACACTCGGGAATCCGGCCACCACAGGCACCTGCCCCTGTTCGCCCAAGAGATTGGTCACAGGGCCATTGAAGCGCCAGTACCCCAAGCGGCCCAGGATGACCTTGGTGGCGTCGTTAGTGGGATAGCCGTCCACTTCCCGTTCGAGGTGGTCGCTGCGGCCGTCGTAATCAGTGTCCAGCTTCGGGTCGGCCACCAGGCCGCGTGAATTCGGGAAGTCCCGTGAGATCTCAGCGGGAGAGAGCGGGTAGTTGAACGTCTCCAGCTCATCGAAGTCACCTACGGCCGGGGAGTTGCCCGCGGCCGCCTGGCCGAGTTGAAAGCCGTTGCGGCGGGCACTCTCGGAAGGATAGTTGAGAAGCCCACCTGGCGTAATGTTGTACAAGAGCGGGAGGCCCGCAAGGACAGGCCGGAGTTCTTCGCCTTCAAACAGGTCCGCCAGGCGCCCGTCGATGTAGAGGGCGATGTTGGTTGGAGAATAGGTGAGCGCCAACTGGTGCCAAAGGCCATTCGTCCAACGGATGAGTGCTTTGAAGTACGGTGCGTGCACTCCGTTGCTTTGGGTAGTGAAGAGAATGTTGGTTCCGCTTCCGTTTGGATCGAAGGTCAGTTGCCACAAGCCGAACGAGGCGCTAGGGTCGGGCCTGCCGATTGTCAAGAGGTGGGCCTGCCCCTGCGGACCCGTGCCACCGGGCACGTTGGCGCTGCTCCAACGCGGGCGGAACCAGAAGCGGACCGTGCCGTGACGGCAGTTGAAGTTGGCATTGGTCTTGCCCCCGTTGGTCATCAACGCATAGTCCATTTCCCGGTAGCGAAGGCCACTGAAAGGGTGGTTTGTCGTGACATAGACGGCGTTGCTGCTCCAACTGTTGGTCAGGACAAGCCCGAAAGCGTCAATCGGGGCCTCGCCGAATTCGCCTAGGTAACTGCTGGTGTTGAAGCGCCAGTAGCCGAGCCGCAGCGTATTGGCGGTGGGATCGTCGGGGTTCGGATCCTTCGTGTCCCACAGCCCGTCGTAATCGCGGTCGGTGTCGTACCAGTACCAGACGCGCTCCCCTTCGTTGTGGTTGCCGTCACCGTTGGTGTCCTCCTCGTAATCGGCGACGCCATCTGCGTCGAAGTCCAGCGGCAGGCCGTTGGTGCCGAGGGCAACGTAGTGAAAGCCGATATCGACGGTGGAGTTGGTTTCCTTGACCTGATTGGTGGCGGTCGTGAAGTGGAACAAACCGGCCTCGCTCGCCAGGCGGCTGCCGCCGTTCGTGAGCGGGCTGTTGGTGGGGAGGTAGAAACGGCCGAGCGGCCCGATTTCGTAGGTAACATTCGAGGTGGAAAGGACAACGTCGTTGGGACCGAAATTAGTGAGGCGAGTCGCATTGGTGACGTAAGCGTTGAAATCGTTGGAGACAGCAATGTACTGGTTGATCGCCGTGCCGTCGAAGATGTTGTCCTTGAACGTCAGAGTGCCGCTGAATGGAAACAGTGTGAGCGTTCCACCTTGAAAGGTGTTGTTGAACCAGCCGCCGGTGTAGGTGTTGGTAGGGCTCGCTTCAAAATGGGTCACGACACGTTGGAACAGACAGTTTTGAAACGCGCACACTCCGTTCCACTCGAAATCCAGGAACACCCCGGAGAACAAGGAATTAGTGGCATAGAAACTTCCCGTACTGTTATTGAGGTCGTTAAAGGAAAGATTGTAGGCCAAGTCTGCCGGCCCAGTGAAGCGGGTGAAGTTCAGCCGCATGCTCGTGTTCACGTGGCCGAAGCCTGCTTCGAGGAAGTGATAATACGGGTTGCTCGGAACCCAGTTTGTCGAGGTCTGCTCCTGCACCATGTTATAGCGTGTAACAGAATTGGGCTGGAGGAGGGTTCCGTCGCTCCAGAACGAAGCGTCGTTGTGGAGAATGATCCCGGTGTTTCCGTAAGTGGCGAGCGCTGTGCCGGGAGTAAGTCGAATGGGCGTATTGCTCACGATCACGCCGCTGGCCAGCCAGTCGATGGGGTCGTAGTGGTACCCGATGTTTGGAGTGTTGGTATCGCGCGCGGCCTGCGGAGTCAGGCTGAGGAAGTAAGTGATGTTGGTCGGGAGGAATTGCGGAGCGTCGCTGGTGCGCAATTTGAGGTCGGCCAGCAGGGCAGGATTGATGTTCGTCGTTCCATTGTCCCTGTGAGGGCTGCTCGGGGGCAGATAGTACGAACCTGCGGCGGCGCTTGCGAAAATTCCGGTGTCGATGAGGTTACTGACCACGTTCACGCCGGAGTATTTGACATTGTTGGTTACTGAAATGACGAACGAATTGGCGAGGAAAGCGTTTGTGTAACTGCTGCTGCGGAAATTTCCCAACCGATGCAGCGTCACGTGTTCGGCGATGACAGCCCCGCCTCCTGCAAAAGTGAAGGCCCCGTCGTGGATAAGTGCGTTGCGAATCTGGATCGAACCGCTTGAAACGACGCATGCCGCGTAGGCACGGCTGAACTGCGCGTGGCGCAGAGTCACTTGCGAGGCACTGTTGACGGTGACGCCATGGTAGGGGTTGCGAAATCTCAGGTCGTGAAGGTCGATGACATTGGTATTGCCGCTGACGTCCAAATGTTTGCCATAAAAGTTGTTTCCAGGGTTTCCTGTGGAACCGGTAATCGCCTCACCCACAGTGTCGTCATCCATGGCCGTCAGGAAGGCTGGTCTAAATTGTTCGGTCCGACAGTCGATGTGCCCGGTGAAAACCAGTTTGGGTGTTGTGGCGGAATTAGTAAACTTAATACAAGTTCCACCCTCAATTACGCTCGTCGAACTGAGCGTCACGGCAGAACTTACAAAATAAGTGGTGTCTCCGCGGAAAACCATGTTGGTCGTCGATGTGAGCAAGGACCAGTCGATAGAGAAGCCCCTCCGGGCGGGCCTGGCTTGGGCCATTTGCATCGGCCGGGCCGTGCCGGCAGCGCCCTTTGGACGCGCGGGGAACACGCGGGCCATTTGCGTGGCATTCGCGTCGGGTCTGCGGACCGCCGCCACGCGGGGCAACAACTCCAGTTGCGGTTTGATGGCCGGATACTCGACCTGTTCGATGAGGAAGGTCCTGCCCGTATCGGGCATCTGAATCCAAAGCTTGCCGACCGGCGCGGCGGGAGTGTCGAGTTCGCCGGGCACATCATTGGCCATCGGGAACGCGCCGCCAGGGCCCATACGAAGCGCTCCCCAAGTCAACGTTTGATCCCGGAAATCGGGATCGACCATTGCCTGGCGCACCGCAGGATCGGTTTCCTGAAGGAGGATGTCCTCCTGCCGCGCGGGCACGGGTGGGTCCAGGAACTCGGTCCACGCTTCGAGCCGAACCGTGGCTTCGTTCATCTGGTACGCGGCCGGGGGCGGCGGGTTTTCTCTCAAGATCACGAATTGTTCCAGACCATCTTTGCGGTAGACGTAGAGCACGTCTGCGTTCAGTCCATCGAAAGCATTTCTGTAAATGACCTGATTGGGCGGGATAAGCTCGCCGACGCAATCCTGCAATTCCGCCAGCATTACGCTGCGTCCGCTGGCGGCGTCCGTGTAGGCGATGCCCAGCGGGTTGCTGCGAAAGCGAAGTCCGTCGCTGACGAGATCGATGGCGCCGGCGGCGCGAAGATTGGCGGTAAAT
The DNA here is from genome assembly GCA_964652165.1 of uncultured Bifidobacterium sp. Lineage (GTDB taxonomy): Bacteria > Verrucomicrobiota > Verrucomicrobiia > Limisphaerales > JADJPG01 > DASTLJ01. The sequence goes on along the minus strand of CAZZAQ010000142.1, from coordinate 3,546 downwards.
GCGACCGGGCAAGGGCCGTCGTGCGCGACGGCGCCGTTGGGGACGATCTCAATCACGTCGCGGCTTTCCCGCCATTCTCCATCGCGGAAGAAGTGCATGCCGGTGGCCAGCTCGATGTAGCCGCTCTTGTTGGTGACGACGCGCCCGTCCGGGAGCGTGTTGGTGGTCACACGTTCCCAAATCCGGTGGTCCCGGCCCTTTTCAACCACGGTGGGCGCCGGAAGAGCGGCGCCGCTTGACAGCGAAGTGAAGGTCAACGGGACAATCCAGAGGAAGGAGAGTTTTCCTTTCATAGGCACGATGCTTTCGTCATTTGGGCATCGAAGGCGGTTCGTCTGCCTCCGTCCGCAGACTATTTCGCTTGCTTACGCCAATAGTGAGTTTGCCGTATCCCACCCCACCGCTGTCAAGAACATTCTTGAGCCCCAAAGTGCGCTGCGGGAGTCCTGTTGCGCTTAAGTTTCAGAACGCGCATTACGATGAACAGTATGAATGTCGCGGCCCGCATGTTCATATGCGCCTGATTCAACGGCACCGCCTCCCGGTTTTCCATTGAGGAGCGGGCGCCGCCCTCTCGGGCTCTGCGCAGGCCGATGGAGGGTTGCACCACTTGAATTTAGCCCGCGGTTGAGCCGCACGCCATGAAGCGCCGAGCCCGGGTCGTCACGCAACAACGGAGGGTCTGCGCGGGCTTCCTCATCGCGGCTCAGTGGACGCTGTTGAACGGCGGCACGGCGTCCGCCGCGGATGGCGTGGAAACCGCGGGTGACATTCTGCAATTCGCGATTCCTGCTACCGCGGCAGGGCTGACTCTCACCCATCGGGACGGTCAGGGAGCGTTCCAATTGGGCGAGTCGATTGCGGTAACTGTCGGCGTCACTTACGCGCTCAAATACACCATTAACGCACCGCGCCCCGACGGCGGCGGTCAGTCGATGCCCTCCGGCCACACCTCACTTGCATTTACCGGCGCGGAGTTCATGCGCAAGCGTTACGGTTGGGAGTACGGCGTGCCCGCGTACGCAGCCGCGTCGTTCGTGGCTTACAGCCGTGTTGAGGCCCGTCGGCATCACGTCCGGGATGTCGTAGCCGGCGCGGGCATCGGCATCCTGAGCAGCTACATTTTCACCAGGCCTTACAAAGGTTGGAACCTGAGCATTGAGGGCGACACGAAAAGTTTCGGGATCAGATTGTGCCGACAGTTCTGACGGATTCCATTGGAACCAGCGCTCAGGGGTAATCCCTCGGTGAAGGCCGGTGGGGCGAGCGTCCTCGCGAGCCGGAGCCAAGAAACGCTGAGCAATCAAGCGGCTCGCGAGGACGCTCGCCCCACCTGACTGAGGGATTACTCCAGGCAGCGAAAAACGGATGACCGGATCGCGCCGGGCGGCTATGGTCGCGCCCATGAAAATTGAATCGCTGTGCATCGGCATGAAGGTCCGCCACCCCCAATACGGGATCGGCACGGTCAAGTCGCTCCAGGAACATTCGGCGGAAATCCGCTTCGACGACGGACAGCGGACCGTCGAACCCGTGAGCGCCGAGTTGCAGCCGGCGGAGCCGCAGGTGGCCGTCAGCGGGTTGAACCGCCCGCTGGCGGGCTTCATCGAGGATACCGCCCGCGCCGTGGTGCAGGCGATGGGCGTCGAGCGGCCGGACTCGGTCGCCGGGCAACTGGCCGCGCGCTGGCGCCACGGGCGGCTGGTGCTTCATAGCTCGGATCCGACGCTGCAAACCAAGGAGGTCCCCATCGAGGTGTTCTTCCACAAAATCGTGATGATGCGGAACAACCTCCGCGTGCTCGAACAGAAGCTCAACGGCCACGAGAAGCTGGACGAGGCGGAAAAAATCGAGATGCAACAGTACATCACGCGCTGCTACGGGTCGATGACCACGTTCAACCTGCTCTTCCGAACCAAGGAGGATCAGTTCACCTCGTAGCCGCCCGTGGCTAGTCGGTTCATTGGCTGCCGGACATTTCGTTCCCCCTCACCCCGGCTCGCTCCATGAATCGCGGCCGCAGGCAGAAAGATGAACTCCCGGTTTGAACAGGAGCAAACAGAGATAACAGAGAAACAAGAATGCCTCCGTTCCCTCCGTTGCCTCCTGTTGAAAATCCGGCTGGCCAGGTGTTTCCAGCCGGGGCGATGGTTCGAACGCGCCGCGGCGCGTGATAGCGGGTTCCCGGCTTCGCAACCCTTTGCATGAACCGGAGCGCCGGACCCCGATCCGGCTCGTCGTGAAGCAATTTTCATCGAGCCGCATCGGAGTCCGGCGCTCCGACCGGGTTCATGGCCCCGATGCGCGTCCAAATTTGGAGGTGGAGGCTCTCCATGAACCGCAGCCGCAGGCTGAAAGATGGGGGCAGAAAAATGAGTTTATCTTTCTGCCCCCATCTTTCTGCCTGCCGTTGAACAGGTCAGTTCATGGTGTGATCACTCATTCCCTTGCCCCCATTCCCTTGACAGCTCCCTGGGTCGTGCGCACGGGCTGCGCGTCCAAAATCTGCTTTGCGCCTAATCTCGAAGAACCTGGCACTGGCCGTTGGACATCTCTCGGCCCGTTCGCTAGCGTTCGGCCGTTCAGCTATGCGCGCTCTGGTCTATTCCCGGCGGATTTTGTTTGTGGCCCTGTTGGCCGCGGCGTTCGACCTCGCGGCGGCCAATCTCGTCGATTTTCCACAGCTCGGACTGCGGGTCGCGCGGGGATTTCGCGTGACGCTCTTTTCGGATGCGAACCTGGCCAATGACATCTACGCGATGACGCTTGATCCGCGCGGCGACGTGGTGGTCACCAGCCAGGGCTACATCCGCACGCTCCTCGATCGCAACGGCGACGGCGTGGCGGACAGCGCGGTGGAGTTTGCCGCGACGCGCACGGGCGGCATGGGCCTCTGCTTCGATGGAAACGATCTCCTGTTCAGCGGCGACGGCGGATTGTGGCGTTTCGCCGATGCCGATGGCGACGGCAGGGCCGACGGCCCGCCCACGAAGCTCTTCTCGATTGAGTTCGGCGAACATGGCGGTCACGCCCCGCGCCGCGGTCCGGACGGCTGGTGGTACTTGATCGGCGGCAACGACTCGAAGTTTTCCGGGGTGCAGGTCGATCTGCCGTCGGCGCTCAACCGCCGGATCGAGGGCGGCGCATTGTTGCGCTTCGGTCCCGGCGGCCAGGCCCTCAAGGCCGTCGCGCACGGGTTCCGCAATCCATACGATTTTGACTTCAACGATTTTGGCGATCTCTTCACGTTCGACAGCGACGGCGAGCGCGATTTTTTCCTCCCTTGGTACGCGCCGACGCGCCTCTATCACATCGCGCCGGGAGGGCATCACGGCTGGCGGCTCGAGGGCTACACGCGGAGTTGGCCGCGGCCCGATTACTCGCCGGACACCGTGGGCATTCTGGCGCCGGTCGGCCGCGGATCGCCCACCGGCGTTGTCTGCTATCGCCACACGCAGTTTCCGCCCTACTTCCAGAACGGCCTCTTCGCCCTCGACTGGACGTTCGGCAGGGTCTGGTTCCTGTTTAACCATCCCCAGGCCACCG
>CAZZAQ010000141.1:0-8865 GCA_964652165.1 uncultured Bifidobacterium sp. | reverse complement strand
GCGTCTTGGGCGTGGCGCGGTTGATTTCGTCGGCCAGGATGATGTTCGCGAAGATGGGGCCGCGCTGGAACTGGAACTCGCGCCGGCCCTCGGGCGTTTCGACGACGAGGTTCGTGCCGAGGATGTCCGCGGGCATGAGGTCGGGCGTGAATTGAATGCGGTTGAACGACAGGTCGAGCACCTCGCTGAGCGTCCGCACGAGCAAGGTCTTGCCCAGGCCCGGAACGCCTTCGAGCAGGATGTGGCCCCCGGCGAGGATGGCGGTCAGCGTTCCATCCACGATCTCCTGGTGGCCGACCATCACCTTGCCGATTTCGGCGCGCAGTTTGTCCCAAGTCTGGCGGAAGGTTTGTATCCTGGCTTCGGTGCTCATGCGCGAATTTAGACAGAGACGCGCGGGGTTGAACACCAAATTTACTTCTTCAAATCATCGAAGTAGTCGCGGACAGCGTTCTGGTAGGCGCGGGGAACCTTGTCCTGATTGAGAGCGTTCTGGGCTTCCTCCTGAGCTGTGGTGGCTGCTTCTTCGAACTTCACGGTGCTGGATCCTTTGATGCTCACGCCCTTGAGCGTGATGCTCGGCATGGAGCCGCCGGGAGACATCTGGCCTTTGACCTTGTCCGGGGTGAGATTCGGGTTCAGGTCGTCGGGGCGGTCGCTGTGGCCGCGGGCATCCATCTCGGGGCGGACGATGCCGGAATTGTCCACGGGGTTGCCGTCGTTCTCGGAGAAGTAGGTCCAGCCGTAGTCGTCCGCCCAAGTGCCGACGCCGTTCGCATTGTTCCCTCCGCCGTGGCTCCAACCGCGTCCCTTGCAGGCGCCGCAGCCCTGGCCATTGCAGTTCCCGCACTTGCCTCCCTTGCAATCGCTCCAACGCTTGCCGGAACGAATCGCCTGGTCGGCGCGCGCCAGCGCGTCGAGCATGGCATCGAGCGCCTCGGAATCGGCCATCTGTTCGAGGAGCTTCTCCAGTTCCTTCTGAGCTTCGGCAAGGCTCTGCCCGGCGCCGGGCTTGTCGCCGCCCTGGCATTGCTGGGCGGCTTTCTGAAGGTGCTCGGCGACCTTGCCGTAGTCCTTGGCCGGGTCCACGGCTTTGGAGACTTCCTGCATGATTTTCTCGAGGTCCTCCTTCGACAAATTGCCCTGCTTGAGCTGGTCGATCATTTTCTGGAGGGTCTGCACGGCCGCCTGCGCCTGGCCTTTGTCGAGTTGTTCGGCGAGGTCCTTGCCCAACTTGGCCATTTGCTGTTTGAGCGCCTGCATCGACTTGGCCATCTGGCGCATTTTGTCGAGATCGTGCGATGCGGCCTCCAGGTCCTTGATGAATTGGTCGGTGTTGTTGGACTTGAGCGCCTCGATGGCGGCGTCGAGTTCTTCGAGCGAAGCGCCGGCTTCCTGCGCCTGTTTGGCGAGGTCGGCCAGGCTCTGGGCTAGCTGTTCGCGCGAGGCGGCCGAGGCCTTCGCGTCGCTCGACAGGTTGGCCGCCTGCTGCTGGAGCTTCTGCATGTCCTTGGCCAGCTTGTCGAGTTTGTCGGACTTCGCGGCGGCGTCGCCCAACGCCTTCTGCATCGCGTCGAGCTGCTTCTGCATCGCCTCCGGGGAGGCGTTCGCGCCATTGGCCGGCTCGCGGGCGGTCTTTTCGAGCTGTTTGGGCGGCGGGGTCTGGTGAAGGTCCTTGTCCTGCTTCACAATCTTGTCGGTCATGCTCGCGATGTCCTTGATCGCCTCGCCCTTGGTCAGGGTTTGCTTCGTGAGCTTGTCGCCCAACTCCGCCACTTGCTCCATCGCCGACTGCGTCGCGGGCAGTGTGGGCGGACGCTGGACGAGTTCCTTGCGGGTGAGATCCGCGAGCTGTTTGCCGACCTCTTTCACGTTCACCTTGTCCTTCTGCTGCTGGACGTGAGCCTTGGTGCGGTACTCGGGGACGAAGCCCAGCCCCGCCGCCAGCACGAGTACAGCCAGCGCCCAGCGCGCCAGCTTCGGGAAGCGGAAGGGGAGAAGTTCGGCCGGCTTGAGCGCCTCGGCGTGGCGCGCGGCGTCGTGGACGAGAAGCTCTTTCCAATCAGCGGGCGTGGCGCCATCGGACATCTCGAGGGCGGTGCTCAGGCGTTCCTTGAGTTGCTTGCGTTCGTCAACCCAACGGGCCACTTCGAGCTGAGCCGGCTTGCGCCAGCCGCCGATGGCCAGTCCGGCCAACGCGCAGACACCCGCGCCGATGGCGCCGGCGGCAACGATCCACTCCGGCAGCGGGAACAGCTTGTACGCCGCCACGGCCAACAGCAACAGCCCGGCGCCGACGAGGGCGGCGCGGGCCAACCCGTGGAAGGCGCGATCCCAACGCTGGCGCCGGGCGGCGCCCGCGAGGGCCGTTTCGATGATTTGCAGTTCGCTCATAGCCTTTGACCTTCGTTGCTAAACTGGCATCCCGCCGACCCTTTGGCCAGCGCGAATTACGCGCTATAGGGGTGGCGCCGCGATATTAGACGGCACAAGAGACCATTTGCTCACGAGCCGAAGCACAATTCTTTCATCGGCCTTTTCGGAAGGCTGTTGGAATCGCAAGGGAAGGCTATTTCCTTCCGGCAATGGCCACGCGACGCCGGACCGCGAGCCGTCAATCCGTTCAACGTAGCTGCGACCGTGAGGTCGCGGGCTGGATGCTCAAGCGCCAACGAAATCGATGCCGACGCTCAACCTCATGCGTCCCTCTCGCGCGACCTCACCGTCGCGGCTTCACCAATCACCTAAGAGGGTTCCGACCGTGGTTGGGTCAAGATGTGTCCGAGATAGTTCCATATCGGAATTCTCGGATCGTTCGCGAACAGGCAGCATGCCCGGCTTACGGGAATCGCTTCATCAGTTCCGGCGGCGTCATGTAACCGGAATGGTCCTTCACCTGGGCTCGGATTTTCTTCACCAGGGACGGTTCGACCATCGGGCCTTTGTTGCTCCAGTTGTTGCGGATGAAGGAGAGGACGCCGGCGATTTCTTCGTCACTCATGCTCTCGAAGGCGAGCATCGTACCGGTGCCGTACTCTTTGCCAATGACGTTTATCGGGCCGGTGAGTCCTTTGAGAACGATGGCGCTAATGCGGCTCGGATCGCCTGTCAACACCCAATCGGAGCCGACCAGCGGCGGACAGCCTTGCGCGACTCCCCCCAGGCCGTCCTCCTGGTGGCAGGCCTTGCAGACGAGGGAATAGACGGCGCGGCCTTGCGTCATCCGTGGATCTTCCGGCTCGCGGATGGACAAGCTCGCCAGTTCGTTCGAGGAGACGAATGGATAGTGGACCCGGGCATCGAGATCGCCGCCCTGGCTGAGGATATGCGTGTCGCCCCAGAACAAAAACGCGGCAAGCACTGCGAACAGCAGCGCCGGCACGGCGGCGCGCCTTGCGACGGGTTCGGAGCCGATTTCGCTCAAGGCCGAAGGCGTGGCGTGAGCGGGAGTGGTCGCGGCGGCAGCCAAACTCTGCGCAGCAGCCGGAACCTGCTCCGCTTTCGCGGGCTGCTGCAGCTTGTTGTCGTTCGGCTGCTTCATTTTGGGCGAGCCTCCTCAATTTGCAAATCGCGCATCGGGGCTATGAACCCGGTGGGGACGCGCTGCCGCGCGCCCTGGCCGACCAGCAGGTCGGCCCTACCAAGTTCATGGGGAGCCTCCTCGATTCCCAAATCGCGCAACGGGGCCATGAACCCGGTAGGGACGCGCTGCCGCGCGTCCTGGCCGACCAGCAGGTCGGCCCTACCATGTTCAGGGAGAGTGACCGCAGCGGTCGCGTTCGTCGCGGGCGGGGCGTTTGTTGGAGGCGGGGCCGGGGAGGCGGGCTTGGGGCGCGGGGCTTCAAACAGCAGCGCCTCGGCCTTAAGACTCGTGAGGTAGGCGGCGAGGGCCACGGCGTTTTCGCTGGGGATGATGTATTGAGCGGGGCTGTTCGCGTCGGCAGCCGTCAGGAGGATCGCATCAGGCGGCAGCGCTGCTCCGTTGGTGAGCGCGCGCCGTTCGTAGAGGAATCGGTAGGGGGGCATCAGCGAGCCCATGGTGACGCGAGGCGAGTCGTAGAGTTGAGTGTGGATGTCCGCCATGTTGGTCTGGCGCGCGCCGAAGTTCGCCAGGTCGGGGCCGAGGCGGAGGTTGCCAAGCAGGACGGGATAATCGTGGAGATAATCCTGTGCGACGGAGAGCCGGGCGCCCCAGCCCCGTTGCATGTCGGGGCCGAGCGGGATGAGCACCGGTGCCGCTTTCGCGCCGACGCCGATGAACTGGGCCATCATCTTCTGCGCCGCCGCAGGCGACAGATTCGTGCCGACCACGGCGGGAAGGGTTCGGAGATGTATTCTGTCGATCCCTTCGTCACCGGTCCCGGTGCCCTGCGGGTTCGGCTGATTGGCGTCATCGGAGTAGAGGGCGACTACCGCAGGAGGATTCGTGCCCAAGTCAGTGATTCGCATCTCGAACTCCGCGCCCGTCTGGCGGACCTGCCGGGTGTGGCACTCCGCGCAGCCCAGCGAGCGATAGACTTCCGCGCCGCGTTGGGCCAACCCGGGCCGCGGCGCGGGATAAAGCTCGCCGTCTTCGAGGGCGCGGACCTGCTGCCGGCCGATCTGCAACTGCGGCGCGAACAGCAACGTCCAGAACGAGGCCGCCACCGAAAGGAGGATTCCGAGGAACAGGGCTGCGCCATTGTTCATCATGGCTTGGCCTCCGCTTTCGCCGCGCCGGGCGTCCGGCCGCAGACCGTGGAGCAAAAGTTCCGGCACAGCGGCTCACAGACGCCGCACAGCAGCTTCACGAGGTTCAACGCAAAGGCGCACTGGCCGACGATGAGCACGGCCAGGCCAATCGTGGCGAGGCCGATGAACGGACTCTTCACCGCTTCAACGAAGGGCACGCTGGCCTTGGCGAGCTTCGCAGCCTGCGAGATCCCGGCGAACCCGAAACCCAGGACCATCAAAGCGACCCCAACTGCCGTACAGAGGAAATGAACGTTGATGAGCTTTTCCTGCGCCCAGTTCACTTGGGCCACGCGAGGCAGCAAGTAGTAGGCGCAACCGAAAAGCACCGCGCCTATGAAGCCGTGCAACGTGAGCGTCTGGAGCGCGACGTTGAGGAGCGTGAGGTTGGTCTTCGGCGCCAGGTCGGGGCAGGCGAGCAGCGCGTTCGCCGCGCCGGCGACGAAGTAGCACACCGCGCCGAACAGGATGAAGCGGAGGAGGACGCTATGCTTCCACGCGCCGCAGTTGCCGCGGTTCGTGGCGTGCCAGTTCCAGGCGTTGCAGCAAAGCGGAAGCAGCAGGCAGACGTTGGCCACGGTGCTCAGGGCGGGCATCCAGCGCGGCACCGGCCCGCCGATGAGTCCGGTGAGTCCGGCGAAGCTGGCGAAGAACAGCAGCGTCCAGAACGCGAATGATGCCAGCCCGAGGCTGTAAAGGGGCTGGCCGGTGAGGCGAGGGAGGAAATAGTAAATGCCCGCAAGCGCGACCGGCCCGAGCCAGAGCCCGGCGAAATTGCCGGTGAACCAGGCGTTGACCGCGGCCTGGAGCGTGCCGCGCACGGGGTCGAGGAGGAGCAGGTAGTTGGCGGCCGAATAAATCCACGGAAACCAGAACAGCGCGGCCAGCAAGAACCATTGCGAGGGATACAACTCGCAATGCCGGCGCATTTGGAAGGTCACCAGAGCGCACAATCCGATGACCAGGTAGGCGACAAACAAGAACGCGGCGGCGTAGCGAGGCATCTCGAGCCATTCGAAGCCGGTGGACGCGCCGGCCAGGATCGCGATGACGCCGATGGTGACGCCGAGGTTCCAGATCTTCGTGGCAATGATGACGGGCACCTGGAAGACGAAGCGGTTGCCACCCAGCCGGCAGAGCATCCAGAGCGTCACGCCCAGCGCAGCCTGCGAAGCGCAGCCGTAGAGAAAGGCGTTCACCGCGGCCGGGCGGACGCGGCCAAGCGTGAGCCACGGGCAATCCGCGAGGAATCCAGGCGAGGCAAACTTGATGAAGGTGACCAGCCAAAGGACTGAGCCAACGAGAAGCCACGCCGTCGCGCTGGCGAACAAGAACAGCACGGGCCAGCGCAGCGAGGCATCGATCTCCGCGGCAGGCAGTCGGAGATCGCACGCGGGATCGTTCGCGCCCTGGGGCGGAGTGGTTGCGGCCTCGCTCATCGACGGTTACTCGTAGTCCACCTTGGGCGGCGGTTCGGCAAGCTTGTTGGCGCGGGCCACGAGGTTCGTGCGGAAGGAAGCCGGATTCTGGTATTCCTTCACGGTAATTTCCATGGCGGTGTCGATCTTGACGCGGATGAAGCCCTTGCCCGGATCGACGACTTCGGCGGTGTTGAGGGTCTTGACGCCAGCTTCGCGGACCTCGGCCAGCGCCTTCTTGCGTTCCTCGGCGCGGGCGGCGTTCAGCGGCGTCGGCCGGGTGTAGTGCTTCATCGCGAAGATGAGCAGCGCGACAATGAGGAACGCGCCGAGGCCGGCGAGGAAGGTTGCGATTTTGTGGTTCATGGCGCCTCCGTCAGTGTGTGTCGTAAACCGGGTGCGGGCCGTGGACGCCGAGCGATTCGCCCAGGCGCGGATCCTTCACCGGGTAGGCCGGGTGGGCATTGAGGTAGCGGATAAACACCTTCGTCAGCACACCGCCAACGAACGCCAGGCACGCCAGGTCCAGCCAGTGGAGCACGAAGCCGTTCGGATGGATGACCGGCATGATGTTGAACGAGGTGTCGCAGAAGTGCATCAGCCAGGCCCAAATCGCCAGGGGGACGGTAACGGTGGGGTTCAGCTTCGCGTCGATGCGCAGCAGCAGGAGGAACGGCGCCAGGAAGTGGCCGAAGACGATAAGCAGACAGATTTGCCACCACGAGCCTTCTTCGCGCTTCACGTACCAAAAGGTTTCCTCGGGAATGTTCGCGTTCCACTGAAGGAAGTACTGCGAGAAATGGATGTAGGCGTAGAAAACGGTGAACGCGAACCAGACCAGGCCCAGGCAATGCATTGTGTTCTTGTTGACGACATCCTTGAGATGGCCGGTGCGCGCGAGGACAGCGGCAAGCACCCAAAGCGTCGCCATCGTCGTCCAGACGCTCTCGGAAAAGTAATAGACGCCGTACATCGTGGAGTACCATTGGTGCTCCAGCGCGCCGACCCAAAGAATCGCGGCCAGCGTGAGCGTGACGGCGAAGAGGAAGATGCCGTAGCCGGAATGGAAGCGCATCTTGAACGTGTGGATGGCCGCGCCGGTCTTGTCTTGTTCGAGCGAGTTCTTGCGGAGATGCCAGACGAGAAAAGTCCACGCCGCAAACAGCCCGACGGTAATCGCGAAAAACCCCGCCCGGGTGAAGATCGGCTGCTTGGCCTGCAATGCGTGGTCGAGGTGCGGATCGTTGTGCATCCATTGGTAAATCACCGCGGTCGGTTGGCCATCCGCTCCTTGAACCGTCAGGAACGAGCAGAGGGCGATTGGGACGAACAGCGCGCCCATGACTGGCAACAGCCAGGCCAGGTGCTCGGTCACCCGGCGGGTCGCGACGGACCAGTTCGCGTCGAACAGGTGATGTAACAACGTCAGGAATAATCCGCCCAGGCAGATGCTCAGGAAGAACATGAACCCCAGCAGATAGGAATGGGCGAACTGTTGCCGCAAGGACGGCACGCTTGCGCCGATAAGGCCGAGCACGGCGCCGGCGACGATCAAAATCATCGGCACACGCTTCCATCTGGGGTCGAAGGCGGCGGTGGCCGGCGTCGATGTGGCGGTGGCTCCCATAATTCTATTTCGGGGTCTGCGTGGTCGGCGTGGTCGGCGGCAACGGCCGGGCGACAGCGGCGCGCTCGGAGGCTGGCACGTCGTCGAGCGTGGCGAGCCGGCTGCGCTGAAGGGCGCGGACGTAGGCGACGATGGCCCAGCGGTCCTGAATCGAAACGTTCGCGGCGTAGCCCTGCATGAAAACCTTGCCGTAGCTGATGGTGTTGAACAGTTCGCCGTCAGGCTGCTGCGGCACCTTGCGGCCGGCGACGTCGTGCAGGTCGGCGATGATGGTCATTCCGAACTTCGTGGTGATGCCCTTGCCGTCGCCTGCTTCGCCGTGGCAAGGAGAGCAACTGATGTTGTAACGCTCGCGGCCGCGGGCCATGAACTGCGCGGTGACGGGCAGCGGAATCGTTTGCACCCAGTTGGTCGTGCCGGGGATCTTGCCGGTGTTCTCGGGTGTGTCCTGGTATGGAGCGCCGCGCGCGATGGTGCCGGCCACAGGCAACTGCGAACTCAGGCCGTCCTTGAAAAAGTCGTTGCCGGTCTGCGGCCTCAGCTTGGGCTGGCGGTCCATGTCGGGAAAAATTTCGATGGGCGGCCGGCGCGAGGTGTCGCCGCGCTTGCCGGCGACCAGCACGATGAGCACGCCCGAGAGGGCCATGACCAGGAGGACGTAACGCATCACTCCCTCACTTCCTCGATGTGCCGGCTGCCCAGGGATTCGAGCAGCTTGCGGGTTTGGGCGTCGTCGAACTTCGGGTCGGTGGACTCGATGCAGATGTAAAACTTGTCGTGGGTCGCGTTCTTGAAGCGGTCGCTGTTGAACAGCGGGTGATACCAGCGGGGCAGGCGGTTGAGGAACAACATTCCGCCCAGCGAGCCGAACGCACCGAACAGGATCGTCATCTCGTAGCAGACCGGGAAGCTGGACATCGGGCTGAAGAACGGCTTGCCGCCGACGACGATCTGGTAATTGTACGCGTTCATATACCAGATCATCAGCATCCCGAGCGTCATGCCTGTGCAGCCGAGGAGGAAAGTGAACCAGCCAACTTTCGAGTTGCCCAGGCCCATGGCGGCATCCAGGCCATGAAGGGGGTAGGG
>CAZZAQ010000140.1:5683-8875 GCA_964652165.1 uncultured Bifidobacterium sp. | reverse complement strand
CTTCACCAAGAAGTCTGTTGAAGACAACGCCAGAAAACAATAGTTCCAGGAAAAGGATTATCCCTAGGATCAAAGACAGTAACAGTAGAGGAATAACCGTGTTCATTTCTTTTCAAATGCAGCGCAGTATCCTGTCCCACCTGCGAATGTTAAGGCGTCATACAACTTCTTCGCGCCCTTTGCCTTTGCGTAGGCCGCTGCCCCTGTTGCGGGATTCCCCGATAGGGGGCCGACTCCGCCTCTGGGACTCGCAGACCTGGGCCACCCGCCTTACCAAGCGAGAAGTGCTTCACGGAATCGCCAAACCGCGATCACCACGAAGGGGCACCAGAGCAGCATTGTGGCTTTGATTGCCAGGCTCAACTTGCTTTCGGGGAATAGTTGCTTGTGTAGATCGCAAAGTGAGGTATCCCCCGCGGCCCACTGCCCGTATTTCACGTGGCGATCTGTGGGCAGGCGGCTATTGATCTCTGAGATCATCGTCAGGTGGAGAACCTGAAGCACCGCGAATCCGGCAACAAACATGAAGTTCGCAAGGCCGACCCAACCGGCTGGATCGAGGAAGCTCATCGCCGCCTGGCCTTGGTGCGGCTCCAGAGTTCAATGTTGAGAAGGCTGAACACCCAGACGAACGGGAGCACGGCGGGCCAGACGATTGTCCAGCCCCTGGCAAAGCTGACCAGCAATCGGCGCCAGCGTGGGATATAAGGCGGCGGTTGTATCAGCCAATCCTGCAACCAGCCCTCGGTCACTGGTACGGCGACGAGCCATAGAAGGGTGGCGCCGATGGCAAAACCTACCGTGACCTTTGCGGCTTTTATTGCTGATTCGTAAAACATCACTTGTCACCAAAAGCAGCTTCACAAATGCTATGCCAATCGTCGTAGTCGTCAATCGACTTCGCCTCGCCCTTCCACCATCCGGCGATATCCACAAGAGTGCTCCCCCAACTCGCGAGGTGGGCCAGAATGCCTACCTTCTTGGGAATTATCTTCTTCTCTCCTGCAATGTGTATGACGCCGGCCACAGCCGTGTGCTTGGCGATCTTCAAGGCCCCCTCTCCAAGGCCAGTAACTTTCCCCGAATTGTAGCGCCTGACGTATTCGGTAGTCGCTTTCGCCTTGCATGAGTCCAGCGCGCCAGCGTTCCACTCGGGTTTCCACCCTTGTGGAAAACCACTGAACACGGGGATTCCATTGATTGTTGACAGGCCGCAACTGGGCAGGTAGGCATTGGACGGACCCGAACACAGGTCAGGCAGAAAATCCAGGAGGCTGGGCCTACGGTAGATTGCCGGTCCCCCAAACGGACCTTGGGCGATAATCACGCCGTCTGGTCCACCCAGGCCAAACGAAAATGAAAACGAGCTGCCCCCTCCCCCGCCGCCCGACTGCAACATCTGCTGGAAGCCCCAACTGTCCCAAAGCGACCACTGGTTCAACACCCACCAAAAGTAGCGTGGTATTGTGCCGTCTGGGTCGACTAGATTCACCGGGTCATTTTGCACGTACGCGTACAGGTTCAGCGACTGCGGGTTGCCAGCCGAGCCCGAAAGCGGGTCGGGTGACATGAAGCGGCCGAGGCGGCTGTTGTAGTAGCGGGAGATGGCGTAGTCGAGGCCGGTCTCCGGGTCGCGCTCGTAGCTGGCGAACTTGTAGTTCAGCGCCGGACAGGTGTTGAGCGTGATTTTCTCTCCACCAAAGGGGAAGAAGTCCATATCGCGGCACACCGTTCCGGTAGCGTTGGTCACCACGCGCGTCGAGCTCACCTGATCGCTGAAGATGTAATACACGCCGCCCGCGGCGTCGCGCATGGCCACCCGCTGCCCGGCAAAGTAGATGAACTCGACGGGGTTGTTGCCCGCCAGGTCGGTTTCCGCCAGGGCATCAATCCCGATGCTCCGCCAATAGAGTTTCCCATTGGACTTCTTCACCCGCAGTCCGTCACCGTCATAGGTGTAGGTGACGCCCGCCGCCACCGTGATCTGCTCCTCGGCATTAAACGTGTAGGTGGTGGCGTTCTCTGTGGTCATGTCGCCGGCGTTGTCGTAGGCAAAGCCCGGGGGATCGATGCGATTGGTGGCCGAGCTGATGCTCACGCCCAGCGGCGGCGCGGAGCACTTGGTGACCGTGTCCGTGGGCTTGTTGGCCCAGCGGTCGTAGGTGAAGCTTTGGCCCCAGCAGTCCGGGCCGGAATTGGCCTGGCTCTGCGCCGTCCACAGACGACGCAGCGTGTCGTAGGTGAAGCTCTGCGTGCGGTTATTGTTGAGGTTGTTGGTGATGGCAGCGATTTGGCTGTTGTTGCTGGCGCCAAACACGTAGCCGAGGCTGGAGACGGTTTGCGTGGGCGAGGCGGCGGAGAGCAGCGTGCCCTGCAAGCGATTATTGTAGCCGTTAGTTCGGGTGATGCCGGCAAAGGTCCCGGTGACCCCGTTCTTCAGGCTGCTCAGGCCGCCGGGAGCGGCATAGAGCGCGTCGGTGACGTAATTGATGTTGTTGGCGATGTCCTTGGCTGTCAGCGACCGCCCGATGGCACTGTGGGTATAGGTGATAACTCGCCCGTTGGGATAGGTGACGGTTTCCACCGCGCCGCCGAGCTTATAAGTGTAAGAAATGTTCTTGGTCACACCCGATATGGTACGGCGCTCGGTAAGCACGCGCCCGGCCGCATCATAGCTCCAGGCCGTCAAGCCTGCCGCGTCGCTCATGCCCGTGCGCCGGCCCTTGCCGTTGCTAATGGTCAACCCGTTGTAGCTGGGCTGGTCGTAGGAGAAGTTCCGGGCCGGTGTGCTGTCTGAGTAGGTGACCGAGATCAGCCGGTTCAGGGCATCGTAGGCGTACGTGGTGGTAATGGCCCGCGCATCCGTCCGCCGGCAAGCGGCGCTCGGATTCCCGCTGCACAGCGCGCCGCCCGCGGTGGTGTAGTAGAAGCTTGTCGCCGGGCTCGATTCGGCTGGATCTGAGGTAACTACCCGGGCGAGCGCGTCGTATGTATAGAGCCGTGTTTGCGTCCCTTGGTTGACTTCCTTCAGGTTGTCCAGCAGGTCGTACTTGTAGCAGGTGTTGAGGTTCAGAATGCCGCCAGCATCGGGCTCATCCACCTCAATGGTCCTGCCCAACCCGTCCGTCCAGACTTGACGCTTCTTGCCGGCCTCATCCACCGAGAGCACGGGATAGCCCAAACCGTACGTCG
>CAZZAQ010000140.1:5039-5673 GCA_964652165.1 uncultured Bifidobacterium sp. | reverse complement strand
TGTGACTGCAGCGCCGTAAAACACCTGCGCGAAGTTGGTGTCTGCATGTGTGATTCGGGTTGTGCGATCCAAGCCATCGTATTGCGGCGTCTCCAAGCCGTCGGTCGGTTCCGCACTGACACGGTGAGGATTGCTCACGCTCTGGACCCGTCCGCTGGTGTCATAAACGGTGTCCACCATGGTGGCGCCCTGGGGATCGTTCACCAGCTTGCTTTGCGCGACCCGGCCCAGGCTGTCCGCGCTTACCTGCTGGTGGATACAACTGGTACAGGCCGGCGACGCAGTGGCATCGGAAACCGTCGCGTAAGTGTCCAGTTGCGTTGCGGAGGTGTACTGATTAAGGCTCCATGTCCGACCCCCGGTTACCGAAGGACCGTAGGCGTGCGTCTGGCGATCCAGCGAATCCAGATAATGCAGGTAGGAGTCAGCGTTGTTCTGGTCCACGGATTTCGCCAGCTTGCCGGTATCGAAGTAGTATCCGAAGGTCGCTGGACCGATGAGCGGTTGGGTGACCTGCGTCAGGTACGCGTTGGTGGGCGCGGGTGGCGCATAAGCCAAAGGTGGATTCGCCCCGTTGTCGCGATAGAAGTTGTCATTGTAGCTAAGGCTGGTCACGTTGCCTTTGGGGTCAGTG
>CAZZAQ010000140.1:3155-5029 GCA_964652165.1 uncultured Bifidobacterium sp. | reverse complement strand
CCATCGTTGTCGAGAGGCAGTTCGGCAATACGCATGAGGCCGCGCTGGAGAGGTACTGCTGGACCGTCCAAACGTTGCCCCGTGTGAAATAGCCCGCACCGAAACCGGCATCATCGTGATGAGTGACTTCGGTTACGTTCGTCAGTGTAGTTGGATCATAGGTGTACTTGGTCTGGCTGAGCCACCCGCCGGCGCCATCGGTGACGGTCACACTGGCCGGCCGGTTGAGGATGTCCTTGCTGGTATAGGCGCTGCCCGTAAGATAGGCAATGTCCGTCTTGCGCGCCGGCGTAGCCGAAGGAGTCCCGGTGTAGAAATTCCAGTCCTTGGTTGTGATCAGGTTGCCGACCGGAGCGCTGTCGTAGGTGTACTCGGTTTTCCTTGTGATGCTGCTTCCCGGAATCGGCACCGGAACAATGGTCGTTTCCCGGATGAGGCGCAGGTATTCGACGATGCCCGGAACAAGCGGCTCCGGATCGTAGGTCATTTGCTGGGTGAGAAGCAGGTTGGCCGGCGTGGCGCTGCCGGTGTAGGACTTGCGCTCCGAATTCCACGCCCCGCTGTTCAGTGAGAACGTGTAAACACTCTGGTCGCCGCTGGGTTGAGTGACCGTAACTTTCTGCTGGCAACCCTGCTGGTTGATGGGGCAACTTGAGATTACTTGTGGTGTGTAGGTCCACTGGCTGCCCCCGGAAGTGCGTGAGCTCACCCACCGGTTCCTCTGGTTGTAGGAATCCGGATAGGTGGTGTGGGCGTAAGTGACCTGGCCGCCCGTGGGCAGCGTCATCGTTCGCAGGAGTCCGTAGTTTCCGGGCGCTGTGCCGGAGTCGTAGTCGAATGTATAGCTGGTGCCGTCCGGCAAGCCAATGCTGGTCACCACTGTAATGGTTCCGTTGTATTCGGTGATTGTGCCCTGTCCAAAGGCAGTGTTCACCGGAATCGCGGCCGTGGTCACCGTAAACCGCGACGTGCCGCCCTGCGAATTAAGGATGTCGTAGTACGTCTGGTTTCCATTGACCGTCTTGGTTACCGGAGTTCTGCCCAGCGTATCCACGATGTTGCCATTGGCGTCGGCAGTGAAGAAATTTCCATTCGTGTCCTTCACCTGTGGATAAAGCTGTGTGCCGTCTTTGGCCACAATGCGGGCCTGGGTGAAGTTCGTCACGTACATCTTCAGGCCCTCGGAAACAATCGAGTAGCCTTCGTCAGAGCTCTGCTCAGTGCAGACAAAGCCGGCCAAGTTCGTGCCCACCGTAAATGGGTGGAGCGTTCCGTTTGCCTCCTTCCACTGAAAGTTCGAGTATGTTGGACAACGATTCCCTCCCGTAAAGGTATACGTGACCGTTCCCGGATCCGCCGAAGTCACCGGCCGCCATCCACCCTGGGAGCCGGCAACGTTGGTCGGCTGCCAACTCACGGAAGACCCGCTCGTAACCCACTTCCAGATACGACTGTCGTACACCATCCGGATGGTCATGGGGACGCTTCCGCGTTGCGGCACACTTCCCAATAGGATCTCCTTGTGCACGTTCCCATTAGCCGCGTTGATGAACCCGCTCTCCACCGGCAACGCCGTGGTGAAGGCCGGCACACCTACTCCGCCGAGGTACTGATTGGACTGGAACTGCGCCGCCGCCGTGCCGGTTAGAACAAGGACAGCAAGGGCAACCAGGCCTAACCGTTCTCCAGCCCGCCTAAGATCCTCAACGAACATAGAACCCTCCTCGAAGAATGTGGAGTGTGGGCTTGCCCCGGGGGTCACAGCTCAAAGTCCTTGTCAGTCAAATCTGGGGTGGCCTCCACTGTCTCAATGCGTAGCGACCACGTGCGCTGCCCGCCAAATCTCTGGGTGATGGACATGGGCACCAGCGCGC
>CAZZAQ010000140.1:2235-3145 GCA_964652165.1 uncultured Bifidobacterium sp. | reverse complement strand
TAATCCGCGAACGTCAGCTCGCGTGGATAAGTCTCCTGAATGCTCTCGGCCTGGAGGACGTCTTCCAGTCTGAGAATAAGGAAAGTGGAGGCGTCTACCAGAACATCGAACGTACGAAGGTGGGCGATGTGGCCTCCAGGATCGTCCTTCGCCGGAATTACCGGCCGCAAACGCACTTTGAATGCGGAGCGGCCGTCCACCTGCTCAGGTTCCGCAAGCGAGACCGAAAAGGATGAGTCGCTCAGGGCCGCGGCGACCCGTGCAGCCGGCCGGAGCAACGCGGACGAATTGAGGGCAGTGAAGCTCGGGATAGACACCTTCGTTCCATCCATCTCTTTCACGGACCCGCTCTCATTACTGACCGCCCAGGAGCGCGTTCCTTCAGGCAGGCTGGCATCCAGCCGGAACTGATCGCCTCCACGGCTTCGCACCGTCACTGGGCCCTTCACTTCCTCTCCCGCCCAGTAATAGGTGATGGTTCCCGTGGCTCTGAAGTCCTGCGCGTTCTGGGCCGATGCCCCCGCCACGACGAGCGCCTGAGTCAGTATGGCCACCGCCTGAGGTTCGCGAGAGACGGCGTCCTGAGTGGAGCTGTCCTGAGCTAAGGCAGCGGTAGGAAAAGTGCCAATCAAGAGTGTTAGCACCAGACGGACGAGCTTTGTCATAAGCGCCTCCGAAGACGGGGCGCACTATACCATCCCGGGACAGAAGTCAAGCCCCAACCCTATTTTTGTTCCGGAATTGGAACAAGCCCTGAGGAGGGGGGCTCCGCCCCGCAAAAGTACAAAGCCCCGGGCGCGGGGCACCAGGCGGCGGGCTTACCGGGTTCTGCGGGCGTCAGTGGCCGCGCTGGGGCTTTTTGGCCGCCGGGGGCGAGTCCGTTTCTGCCGGCTTGCGGCGACGGCGCCCG
>CAZZAQ010000140.1:1122-2225 GCA_964652165.1 uncultured Bifidobacterium sp. | reverse complement strand
AGGAAGAGGAATGCGCTTCCGAAGACCAGCAGCACAAAACCCCACAGGAGGTTGATGTTGATGGAAAGCGAGCGCTGGTAGATGGCGGGGTCGCTGTACAAGCCATAGACCATCAGCAGCGCCCCGATGACGGAAAACATCAGTCCGATCGGCAATCGTATGTCGAGACCCATAAGACGCTCCTACCCGCAGGCTTCTTAGCAGAACGCTTTCCACCAAAAGGCTTCCTACCAAAAGACGATGTTGAGCAGCAGAGTTACCAGCAGCACAATCACGCCCAGGACGGCGGGCCGCGCGTACCAGGCCAGGTTTTCCTCTTTCGGCCTCTCGGTGAGCGAATAGACCAGGCCCACCAGTTCCTTGTCCTCGCGCGGCTTGGTAATCAGGCTGACCGCAATGGTCACCAGGAAGCACGTGGTCCACGCCCAAATGGCGGTCCAGAAGTTCTGCGCCATCTCGCTGCGATAGCTGTGCATCATGCCCAGCCATCCCCCCTTGATGCCCACACTGGCCCCCGAGGGCAACGTAAGCCCGTGGTGAAGGGCGGCTGCCACAGTTCCCGACAACAGGCCCAGGAAGGCGCCATATCCGGTGGCCCGCTTCCAGAACATGCCCAGCAAAAAGGTGGCGAACAGGGGAGCGTTCACGAAGGCAAACACCAGTTGCAGCATGTCCATGATGTTGTTGAAGGCGGTGGCCAGGTAGGCGGCGCCCACCGAAAACGCGATGCCGAACACTGTGGCCATGTGCCCCATCCATAGATAGTGTTCGTCGGTGGCGCCGGGCTTGATGTAGGACTGGTAGATGTCGTAGGTCCAAACCGTGTTGAAGGCGGTGACGTTGCCCGCCATGCCCGACATGAAGCTGGCCAGCAGCGCCGTCAGCCCCAGTCCCAGCATGCCGGTGGGGAAGTAATGCAGCAGCATCATGGGGATGGCGAGGTCGTAGTCGAGTTCCGGCTTGCCGTTCCTGTCCAGCTTCGGTTTGCCGGTACTTTCATCCATCTTCGCCGGGATGATGCCCTTGCCGGCAGAAGCGGCCTCCATTCCCGACTCCCTTCCATGACCCGAGGAGGCGGTGGTCACCGTACCGTGACCTGCGAT
>CAZZAQ010000140.1:314-1112 GCA_964652165.1 uncultured Bifidobacterium sp. | reverse complement strand
AAGGCGGCGATGATCGGGGTGAGCTGCGCGGCAGTCATGTCGCGCGCGGCCATGGCCCGCTGCACCACCAGAAAGTCCGTGCACCAGTAGCCGAAGGAGAGCACGAAGCCCAGCCCCATGGCCAGTCCAAACCATTCCACGCCCAGGGGATTGGTTTCCGGGCTTCCCATGCCCACCCAGGAGTGGGTGAACGACGAAGGCAGACTGCGGCGCAAGCCTTCCCATCCGCCCACGTTCTTCAGGCCCAGCCACACCAGGGGCAGGAACCCGGCCACGATCAGGAAAAATTGCAGCACCTCGTTGTAAATGGCGCTGGTGAGTCCGCCCAGCAAGATGTAGCCCAGAACGATGAGTCCGGAAAGAAGGATGCTGACGTGGAAGATCCAGCTCTGAGGAAGTCCCAGTGCGGCAAAGGGCCCGTCGAGGATGTGCAGGATCTGGATGAGCTTGGCCATGACGTACATGGAAATGCCGGAGGAAAACACGGTCATGGTGGCGAAGGAGATGGCGTTGAAGGCGCGCGTCTTTTCGTCGAAGCGCAGGCGCAGGTACTCGGGCACGGAGCGCGCCCGCGAGCCGTAGTAAAAGGGCATCATGAAGACGCCCACGAACACCATCGCCGGAATGGCGCCTATCCAGTAGAAGTGGCTGGTAGCGATGCCGTATTTGGCCCCCGAGGCCGCCATCCCAATCACTTCCTGGGCTCCCAGGTTGGCGGAAAGGAAGGCCAGCCCGGTGATCCAACTGCGCCGCTGCCAGGCCATCGGCCCGGCGCGCCGAGGCGACGACCGGCCGGCC
>CAZZAQ010000140.1:0-304 GCA_964652165.1 uncultured Bifidobacterium sp. | reverse complement strand
GCTCCCAGGTTGGCGGAAATGAAGGCCAGCCCGCAGATCCACGCCGGAATGGAGCGGCCGGCCAGGAAGAAGTCGGTGCTGGTTTTCATGAAGCGCTTGAGCGCAAAGCCGATGCCCAGCACGAACACGAAGTACACCAGCATGATGGTCCAATCAATCGCGGTCAGGTTCACAGTTTTCCTCTCGGCGATGAGCCCGGCGACGCGGCAGAAGCGCGTGCTACGCCGTCGGTGGGGCAACAGTGTAATACCGGAGCTGGGTAAAGCCCATACTCCCCGGCATGCGGGGCCGCAGAGAGCTGCCG
>CAZZAQ010000139.1:0-8933 GCA_964652165.1 uncultured Bifidobacterium sp. | reverse complement strand
CCGGGCATGGGCGTCTGGAAGGGCGTCGATGAGCCGGAGTGGGGCAAGCACGCGGTCCCGCCCCTGGTGCGTGCGCGCGAAATCATCCGCGAACTGGATACGAATCATCCCATCGCCGTCACCCATGCCCCGCGCGGCACGGTCGCTTCGCTGCGGCCGTACAACGCCGCGGCGGACATCACGGGCGCGGACATCTATCCCGTGGGCTATCCGCCGGGCGGACACTCCCTCGGCACGAACAAGCACCTCAGCATGGTGGGCGACTACACGCGTACGATGATCGAGGTGGCCGACGGGAAGATGCCGGTGTGGATGATCCTCCAGATCGCGTGGAGCGGCGTGATCAAACCCGGCAAGACGCTTCGCTTCCCGACATTCGCCGAGGAACGGTTCATGGTTTACCAGGCCATCATCAACGGCGCGCGCGGTCTGATCTTCTTCGGCGGCCACGTCGAAAAAGCCATGTCGCCGCAAGACGCAAAGCTCGGCTGGAATTGGAATTTCTGGGATCGGGTGTTGCGGCCGGTGGTCGAGGAAATCGGCCGGCACAGCCCGCTTTACCCCGCGCTCACCGCGCCCAACTCGAAGCTGCCCATCACGGTCCACGGCGCGGACGGCGTCGAATTCTGCGCGCGTGAAGTCGGCGACGACTTATTCCTGCTGGCTTGCAAACGCGAAGGCGCCACCGTGCAAGCGCAGTTCCGAGGGCTGCCGGCAAGCGCGAGCGAAGGGGAGGCGCTTTATGAATCTCCGCGCATAGTGACGGCGGCCGGGGGCCAATTCACCGATTGGTTCGGGCCGTTCGAGGCGCACGTGTATCGCTTTCGGATCCGGCGGTAGCAAGCCGCATCAAAGTAGGGCAGGCGTCTCGCCTGCCCCGCGCCGAAGGCGCGTCCCCGTTTGGCCGCTACGCGGCCAGGGCAGGCGCCTGCCCTACGTTAGCGCATTTTCCGGCTTGGAACGCGGGGGCGGTTGCCGTTTGAATGAAGCCCATGAATCCATTTGCCGGGTCTGTTGTCGCTTTCGCCTTCATCGCCACGACCGCGCTCGGAGCCGACGGCGAGCGCCAGCCCAAGCCTCCTCAGCCGCCGCACCCAAACGGTCCCGAGGCCGCCGCCGAGGACATGAAAAAGCTCACGGCCGCCAGCGGCCTCGAAGTAACGCTCTTCGCCTGTGAGCCGATGGTGGTGAATCCCGCCGACATGGACGTGGACGAGCGGGGACGGGTCTGGATCAACGAGGGGGCCAACTACAGGCTCACCATGCACAAGGATTGGGGCACGCCCCGCCCGGGCGGCGACCGCATCCTGATCCTGGAGGACGCCGATCACGACGGGAAGGCGGACAAGTCAACCGTATTTTACCAGGACCCGACCGTGAACACGGCGCTGGGCATTTGCGTGCTCGGCAACAAAACAATCGTTTCCAGTTCCCCGTGGGTGTTCGTGCTCACGGACACGAACGGCGACAGCAAAGCGGACCGTCGCGAGCTGCTGTTTGAAGACAGCTCGAAGGGCGATCACGACCATTGTTCGCACGCGTTCGTGTTCGGCCCGGACGGCAGGCTCTACTTCAACTTCGGCAACGAGGTGAAGGAATTGCGCCGGCCCCGGGGCGGCACGCTGGCGCTGCCGTTGAACGGCCCGGTGCCAGAGCACGAATCGGAGACGGTCATCGATCTGGACGGCAATCCGGTGAAGACCAACGGCAAGCCGTACAGGCAGGGCATGGCATTCCGTTGCAACCTGGACGGCTCGGGGGTCGAATCACTCGGCTGGAACTTCCGCAACAACTACGAGTTGGCGGTCGATTCGTTCGGCACCATCTGGCAATCCGACAACGACGACGACCTCAACCGCGGCGTGCGTATCAATTTCGTGATGGAGTTCGGCAACTACGGCTTCACCGACGAGATGACCGGCGCCAGCTGGGGCCAGGCTTGGAAGAAGGCGCAGGCCAACGGCGCCCCCGAAGAGCTGCGGCCGCCCTATCACTGGTACCAGCAGGATCCCGGCGTCGTGCCCAACCTGCTCCACACGGGCAATGGCTCGCCCACGGGCATCGCGATTTACGAAGGCGACCTTCTGCCTTCCGTCTTCCGCAACCAGATGCTTCATTGCGACGCCGGCCCGCGCGTCGTGCGCGCCTACCCGGTCAGGAACTACGGCGCGGGCTACTCGGCCACGATCGAAGACCTGCTTTCGAGCAACGACTCCTGGTTTCGCCCCTCCGACGTGTGCATCGGACCCGATGGCTCCGTTTATGTGTGCGATTGGAACGACGCGGGCGTCGGCGGCCACAACATGGCCGACCGCAAGTTGGAGACGATGACGGGCCGGGTCTATCGTCTCGCGCCGCCCGGCCACAAGCCGCGCGCGTCCAGGCTCAACCTCAGGAGCGCTTCGGGCGCCGTCGCCGCGCTCCGCTCTCCGAACCAGGCCACCCGTTACCTCGCGTGGACCGCGCTCCAGGGCATGGGCGCCAAGGCGGAGAAGGAATTGCTCAAGCTTTGGAAGGACGACAACGCCCGGATGCGCGCCCGCTCGCTGCCATTGCTGGCGCGCCTCGAGAACAGCGGCCGGCCGTTCCTCTTCGGCGCGCTGCAGGACAAGGATCCCGATATCCGCATCGCCGCGCTGCGCACGGCGCGCCAACTCAAGCTGGACGTCATCCCGCTCGTCACTGCACATTCCCACGATCCGTCCGCGCAAGTTCGCCGCGAGTGCGCCATCGCGCTGCGTCACAACTCCTCCCCCCAAACCCCTCAGCTCTGGGGGATGCTGGCTGCCCAGCACGCTGCCGGCGACCGCTGGTCTCTCGAAGCCCTCGGCATCGCCGCCGACCACCAGGAAAACGCCTGTTTCGACGCCTGGCTCGATGCCGTGAGCGGCAACTGGAACACCCCCGCCGGCCGCGAGATCATCTGGCGCTCGCGGGCCAGCAAGGTGCCAGGGCTCATCGTGAAGATCGTCACGAATAAGAACACTTCTGCCACCGACAAGGCCCGTTTCATGCGCTCGCTTGATTTCATCAAAGGCCCCGAGCGCGAATCCGCGCTGGCGGAGATTGCGACCGCGGCGTTGAACTGATTCACCGATTACAATTGGCACCTCCATCTTGAGTCAGGCGGCGCGGTCTGAATCTTCATGTGCAATCCTCTACGATGACGAACAAGAACGCCACTCGGTCTCGAATTTGTACCACGCTTTCGATGTGAACGGTAATCTCACACGACGAAAAAGTTTACGAACCAAGTACTCCGCGGAACGTCTGACTCCCCGGTTTTCTTGCGCTGATACTGGAGCACACGTCGCTCCCAATCGATGCGCTAGGCAGTCAACAACGCCATGTCGGTTTGAGCGGCCCCAATTTCCCAGAGCAATTCGTAATAGTGCCGCCGCCAAGTTTTCCTGGCACTTTCCCTGACAACACCGGGTTTTTCCGAACTTTCCTGGATCAACCGTCGTTGAGGCTCAACGACTTTCAAATTGGCTCCAGAGGTAGGACTCGAACCTACAACCCCACGGTTAACAGCCGCGTGCTCTACCATTGAGCTACTCTGGAACCCAAACGGGCGCGCAATCTACAAACCGCTCGCGGAGGGCGTCAATCGTTTTCCCGTCCGGCGCGGCTCTCGAGCGTTTCGCGGCACCCGCATCAAAAAAGGACCGCGCGCAGCGCAGCCCGTTCATGAATGTTACGTCTGTCAAGGTCGCCAGGCCATCCGCTGCCATGTCGACTATCGGTGGAATGACTCCAAGGATGAAGGCCGTTCACGCCGATGCCTGCGACCTTCCCGAGCCCTCCCGAAGCCAGCGAGGAAGAAAGTCGGCCACAGCCTGCTTGTCGGCCAGTTCGCAAACCGATTCGGGGGGCGCGCAGAAACCAAAACCTTCCCCCCACGCGCGGCCATTAATCACGCACGCGTCGGTGTGACACTCGCGTATTTGCCGCCAGACTTTGGCCAGGGCTTCGGTGCGGGTGCCGTTCAACTCGTACTTCCAACCCACCAACGCGGCTTTTGGGAAGAGCTGGCGCAATCCGGCGATGACCTTGCGGGCAGGTTCGAGGGAGAGGGTCAACGCGCCGGCGCGGCTCTCGATCTTGGCGGCGCTTTGGCGGACGCCTTGCGCATCCTCGACATGCGCGACCTTGTAATCGCACAACGCAGCAACGTGGAAGAGCGCGGTGATGTCATGCTCGCCAGCGAGCCGGGCAAGCTTCCCATGCAAATCATCGTTGGTGGTAAACCCAATGAGATGGCCCTTTGCCAGCGGGATCGGACTGGTGGCATACGCCCCCTTGAAGCAGAAGACCTCCCAGCCGGCGCGTACGAGCGCGTTGGCCAGCAGCAAACCCAATTCGCCGCTCGAAAAGTTGGTGATGCGCCGGACCTCGTCGATCGGCTCGTAGCTCGGGCCCGTGGTGACGATCACCTTCATCCGGTGAGCGGCGCCACCCGGGCCGACTTGAGACGCAAGACTTCGGAATGAAGCTGGCGAGCCAGTTCCTTGCGGCAATCGGCGCTGCGTTCGACGGCGGTGAAAGTAACGGAGGCCGACACACGACGCTTGCTCAACAGCTTCAGGAGGTGTGGGCCGAAGGTCATGTCGCCCCAGTAGCAAACATCCTCGCCCGGATCGCCATCTTCGACTTCGTAGCTGATGTGCGCCACCGAGAGCGGATGGTGACGGCCGACGATGGGTTCGAGCAGGGACGACTTGAATGGCAGGACTTCACGGCCATCCGAACTCGTGCCTTCGGGGAAAATGACCAGCAGCATGCCGGCCTCAAGGAGACGCGCCGCTTCGTCGTTGACGCGGGCGACGTCGCCCCGCTTCGCTCGCTCGATAAAGAGCGTGCCCGCGCGCCGCGCCAGCCAGCCAAACACAGGCCAGCGCCGCACTTCGCTTTTCGCCACGAAGATCGCCGGCGTGATGGAACTGATCACCAGGATGTCCAGGTAGCTGAGATGATTGGAGACGAGCAGACCGCAACCCGGCACGCGCCCGCGCACGGACACCTCCACGTCCATCACGCGGAGGATCCGGCGCGAGTGGCGCTGGAGGCAACGGGCCCGCGCGAGGGCCAGGGCCGGCGCTTCACCTCGGCGAAAGCAAAGCGTGAAGAGGAAGCCGAACGCCGCGAAAATGATTTCCGCCGTGAACCAGATCATCCGAACCCCGAAACGGAATGGGTGTCGCAACACGCCTGTCATCGCGCCGGACTCAATTCCCGTAACGAGTGCGCACGGAGGCCGGCAATGCCTCCAGGTCGAGCCACGTCAGGAAATCGATTGTCTTGAAGTGCCGGTCAAGCGCCGGCGGGCCGCAGATCTTCGCGCCGAGGTTCAGGTAGGCGCGGAGGAGTTTGGGGACTTTGGGCGGCTCGTGCGCGAGATGTTCGAGGGGACATTCCCACCCGGCAAGCGGCTTCGTGCGCCATTCCGGGCGGACGAGATGTTTGCGGCACAGCTCGGTGTAGAGCGCCGCGCCTTCGGCAGGGTCCTGGGAGGTGAGCGAACTGCACCCGCACAGGAAGCGGCCGCCGCGCTCCCGCGCGTAATCGGCAATGCCCTTCCAGAGCAACCCGAGCACGACCATGTTGCGGTGGTCCTTGTGAACGCAAGCGCGGCCCAGTTCGATCATCTCGTCGCGAAGCGGTTCGTAGGGCGAGAAGTCAAATTCCTGCGCGCTGTAGTAGCCCCGATGGCGGGCGGCGCTCGGGCCGGTCTGGAGGCGGTACGTGCCGACGACTTCACCGCTCGCTGCGTGCTCGACCAGCAAGTGATCGCAAACCGGGTCGAACGGATCCGCGTCGAGCCCGGTTTCGTGCGAGTCTTCAAGGCCCTCCTTGAGTTCGAGGTTGAACACGGCGAATCGCAGCGCCTGCGCGCGCCGGAGGTCCTCCTGGCCGCGGGTCAACCGCGCCGTGTACGTAGAGTTGTGACTGACAATCAATCGCAGCGCTTCGATGGGCGATTTCATCTTAGTCAATGATTCGGCGGCCTGGCTCGGCAGGCCGAATTTCTGCACAGCGCGCGGCACTTCTGAATCCGTTCTAACGTGAAGCATGACCCGGCGCCGGTGCGGATTCAACGATTAGTTTGTTCCGATTGCGTCACGCCGCAGGTGGGTCGCGGTGAATGAGGAGAACCTTGCAATCTGCCTTAAACCGTCCAAGGAACGAAGCGGAGGTGACTTTCGCGGTACTCTTTGCCTGTCCATGTCGCTGGAGCGCGGACAGCCTTGTCCGCCAGTTCCCAAGCCGTGCGTACGGATCGCGCGGACAAGGCGAGACTGTCTCAAAACTCATTTTCGGACCATCAAATCTACCTGCCCACTTCATCAAAACGCGCCAGATCGAAAATTAGAGCGAAGAATTTCGCCACGCCCGAGTTTTGAGACAGTCTCAGACTGTCCGCGCTCCTAGCCGCCAGGCTCATGGGCGCGCCTGGCGTCGGCGGCTACACTTCTTGAATGCGCCTTGGGGGATTGCGCGCGCCGGTGGGGGCGGATTGACAACGGCCCAATAACAGACCAGAATCAGACCGGCATGAAAACCTGCACCGTCAGCGAAGCCAAAAGCAAACTTGGCAAACTGGCCGATGCAGCCATCAAGGGCAGTCCGACCGTCATCCTCCGGGGCGGCAAGCTCGTCATCCTGCAAGCCTACGACTTGCCGGACCATCCGGACGAGTTCGACGCCCTCATTCAGGCCGGCAAGGACAGCCTGCACCGGCCGCTCACCCCGAAGGTCCTCGACGAAATCTGGAACCGCGGTCGCGCGTTGGCCAAGGGATGAAAGTCCTCATCAGCCGGCGTGCCGAGGCGGACCTGGCGCGCATTTACGGCTCCATCGCCGCGCGCAACCCCGACGCGGCGGAAGGGTTCAAGACGCAGGCAGAAAAGGCGCTGGCATTGCTGGGCCGGCATCCGGAACTGGGGCCGCGGCCGGGATGGGCAACACGGCACACGAAGCTGCGCTTCTGGGTCATCAGCCGCTTCCACAATTACCTGATCTACTACGAACCGAAGGAGAACGCTGTCTCGGTTGAGCGGGTGCTGGACGGCCGCCGCGACGTGCGGCGCATCATGGAGGAGGGCATCGAAGACCCGCCCCCGGAGGACTGACCCTGCTTGCCTGCGTCGCAAGAATGAGGAGTGCGACGCGAAGACCGTGGCCGTGCGCCAGTCGTTTCGCGGGGGGATTCGCCTTGCACCGGCTCCTGCAAGTTACGAGAATTCTTGAATCCTCTCTGCGCGACGCCGGACTGGCGGATCTTTGACAATCCTTTTACAACTGTCTGACAAATGAGCAGACTGGCCGCAGTCCAATTCCGCGTATGAAAACTACACTTCTCTCCGTCGGCCAGCCGCTCACGCGGCTGGGGAACTTCGTCAACCTCCTTTGCGCCGCCGCGCTCCTCGGCGTCGCTGCTACCGGCGCCCGCGCCAGCGATCCCTACGGCGTTTATGCGTTCGTCGATCGGGTCGTCCTTGAGCCGAACGACGCCTCGCCCGAGCGCATCCAGGTCTGGGGCGGCTTCGCACTGTCCACGAATCGGAACAACTACGAATACCGTGACGCCGAGCGCGGCTACTTGTATTTGAAACTGCGTGCGGGCGACGAGGAAATCTGCAAAAAGGAATGGGCCGACCTCAAGGCCGTGGCCGGCACCGGACAGATCGTCACGTTCGGCTCGCGCCGCGACAAAACGCCCGTCAGCGTGCGTAAGGCCGACGCCAAGCCGGAGAATCCCGATACCTACCCGCAAAGCTGGGGCATTACGAAGGTACGCACGCGCGATTACGGTCCCGTCAATCAGCTCAACAAACTTCAAGGGAAGAAATCCGACGCTCCAATACCTCCGTCCAAGTCGAAGAACTCCTGACACCAGCCGCCTGGCACAACCCGCTCATTCGCGACCACCCATGAAGCCCCGCGACACGAGCCTTGGGACCGGCCGCTCCGCGTTGGCACTGCGAGCCGCAGTCAGCGCGCCGGCGAGCACGGGCATCCTCCGGCACTCGCCCTCGGATGCCCTGCTCGTCGGCCTGGCCGTGTTGCACGGCGCGCTCCTCGTGCTCGTGCCGTCCGTGCCGCTCGTCGCGCTGGGGCTGTGGTGGAACGCCAACACGGTTTCGCACAATTTCATTCATCTCCCGTTCTTCCGGTCGCGCGTGGGGAACGGGATTTGCTCCGCGTATTTGTCGTTGCTCCTGGGCTTCCCGCAGAGCTTGTGGCGGGCGCGGCACCTGGCCCATCACCGAGACGAGCCGTTTCGATGGACACCCATTCCTCGCGCCTGGGTGGCGGAGGGCGCGCTGGTGTTGGCGCTGTGGGCCGTGCTATTGACGCTCGCGCCGGCGTTCTTTCTGGCTGTCTACCTGCCGGGCTGGCTGCTCGGGCTTGGGCTGTGCCAGCTCCAAGGCCGTTTCGAACACGTGCGCGGCGCCGTCAGCCACCACGGCCGGATCTACAACTGGCTCTTCTTCAACGACGGCTACCACGTCGAGCACCACGCTCGGCCGACGCGCCATTGGACGGAACTTCCCCGCGAGTCCGCGGTGGACGCCGCCCGCGTCAGCCGCTGGCCCGCCGTCCTGCGCTGGCTCGAACACGCCAGCCTCGATGGCCTGGAGGAACTGGTCTGCCGCTCCAGTGCGCTGCGGCGATTTGTGCTCCGCGCGCACGAACGAGCCTGGAAAAAAGTCCTCGCCGGGTTGCCGCTCCCGCGCCGCATTGTGATCGTCGGTGGGGGCTTGTTCCCCCGCACCGCGCTGATTTTGCGACGACTCGCACCGGACGCCACGCTTGTCATCGTCGACCTGCGCGAGGATCGGATCGAACGGGCCAGGACTTGGCTGGACGAGTGGGGCGCATCTCGACATTGTTGGAGTCGCCACGCCCGTCTACTCCCTCTCCTCCCT
>CAZZAQ010000138.1:1299-8954 GCA_964652165.1 uncultured Bifidobacterium sp. | reverse complement strand
CGGAGTCGGCTTCAATCTCCAGGCGCACGGCGTCGCCCTTGCGGCGGTTGTGCAGTTCCGAGCGCACTGACTCCAGCAGGCTGCGCGACTCCTCCTCCTGCACGTACAGATTACTGTTGCGCGTGACCCGGAAGGCGGCGGCGGAAACGATGTCGTAGCCGCGGTACATGCCGGCGGCGTGAAAGGCCACCAGGTCGGTGAGAAAAATGTAGTCGGTGGTGCCTTCCGACGAGGGCAGGCGCACCAGGCGGGGCAGCACGCGCGGCACCGTCACCACGCCCATGTAGGTGGACGCGGCGCGGCGGCGGCGCTTCAGCAGAAACGCCAGGCATAGCGCCTTGTTGATCACCCGCGGAAAGGGGTGCGCCGGATCCACGGTGACGGGCGTGAGCAGCGGGTCAAGTTCCTTCTCGCAGTAGTCGGCGACGAAGGCGCGCGCGGCTTCGTCCAGCTCGTTCAGGCCGAGCACGCGGATGCCCTGCTCGGTCAGCGCGGGCCGCAATTGCTGGTTCCAGCAGCGATACTGCGCCTCCATGAATTCGTGGGTCTCGCGCGCCAGCAGGTCGCGCTCCTCGGCGGGCGTGAGGCCGTCGGGCCCGGTTTCCTGGTGCCCGTCCTCGATGCGCTGCAGGGTGCTGGCCAGGGGAACTTCAAAGAATTCGTCGAGGTTCGATCCGCTGATGGCCAGCAACTTCAGCCGCTCGAGCAGCGGATTGCTCTCGTCTTCCGCCTCCTCCAGCACGCGCCGGTTGAAGGCCATCCAGGAGAGGTCCCGGTTGATGTAATAGGCAGAGTTTTCCAGCGACACGCGAGCCATAGGAGCCTGATCCGGGGGAACGGATACTAGTATGAACGAGGCGGAGAAAGGCGGCAAGGGGGCTAAGAGGCCCCCTGGATGCACTGTGTAACTACATGTAGATTCAACAGCTTATGGATTGTCATCCCGAGCGAAGGAGCGCAAAGCGGGGCGAAGTCGAGGGATCTTGGTTTTGGGTGCTGGCGGAGGGGTTCCATCAAAGGCAAAACCTAGATTCCTCGACTCGCGCTCCTTCGCCCCGACCACAGTCGGGGCTCAGTCGCGCTCGCTCGGAATGACAAGAATCTGGAGGTGGTTCAGGCGCTGGCTTCAGAGTCCTTCGCTTCGCCGGCCTCCGGCTGGCTGGGCTTGGGACGAGCCGCCTCGAGTTGCCCGGATTGAGGCGGCGGTTCCACCGG
This sequence comes from uncultured Bifidobacterium sp., assembly GCA_964652165.1. Classification (GTDB taxonomy): domain Bacteria; phylum Verrucomicrobiota; class Verrucomicrobiia; order Limisphaerales; family JADJPG01; genus DASTLJ01. The sequence goes on along the minus strand of CAZZAQ010000138.1, from coordinate 7,739 downwards.
TTCCGCGGCGGGAACGGGCTCCCGTTTGCGGACGGGCCGCTGAGCGGGGCCCCGAACGGGGCTATGAACGGGGCGCCGGGCGGGACGATGTTCGGTCGCCGGAGGAGCGGCCGCGGGGCGCCGGGCGGGACGATGTTCGGTTGCAGGACGCGCGGCTGCGGGACGCGCAGCCTCGGCGGCCTGCGGGCGCCGGCCTCTTCCGGAGGGCTGCGGCGCGGGAACGCGCATAGCCAGCAGCGTACGCTTCACTTCCGAAGCCGTGCGCAAAGCCTCGACGAACTTGGCGCGGGTGATGTTCTGCAGAGCATTGAGCAGAGCGCTGTCAGAGGCGCCGGCAAAAAGTTCGTCGGCGGTCTGGGTAAGCGTAAGCCAGTCGTGCCAGGTGCCCACCGCGTCCTGCAGGCGCTTGAGCTCCTTCACCACGGCCTGGACTTCGCGGGTGTTGCCGGCCATCTCGGCCACGTAGCGGACCTTTTTGCAGCGGGTGCGGAACTGGTGCAGGTTGGCGTCGGTGAGCGGGCCGGTCTCGCGTGCCAGCCGCGTGAACATGCGCAGCGCCATCGCAAAAGGCTCTTCCACCGGCTTGGGCCGGGCCACCGGATTGGAGGCGGCGGCCGGCGCCGAATGCGGCGCGTCTCCCAGGCCCAGGGCCTGTTGGGCGGCGCGGCGCAGCCGCTTCTTCAGTTCGGTTACCGAGGTTGCCTCCAGACGTTTGAGCAGCTTGCGCTCCTGGCGCGAGCGGCGTTCCGCCAGCTCGTTCATGAGCTGCTGCTTGCGGGTGGTGTCGCGGCCGATCTTCAGGCTGCGCAGCGCGGCCTGGTGGACGTCCAGGTCGCGCACCCGTCCAGCGCGCCGCCGCATCCGCTTCAGACTGCTGGCCAGCTTGCGATGGCTGCGGCCCGCATCCGGCAAAAGCGTTGCCAGCAGCGCCTCCACCCGGCGGGTAGTGGTGCGAAGCTGATGCACGGCTTCGGGCGTGGGATGCGCCGGTACCCGGCCCAGCAGCCGGCTCAAACGATGGAAGAGTTGGCGGGTTCTCTGATGGTCAACGGGCATGGGAATGGCCGGAAAATGACGATTGGGCCGGAGGAGAACGATAAAGGATTCGGGGGAAAAAGACAAACGTAGCCCGGCCAGGGGTGAGTAAGCGCCGGGTCAAAAACCTGGCACCACACCGGCCTCGTTCCGCAGAGCGGAATGGGGGCTACACAGGCGCGGGCGGGTCGCCCGCTTCCACACAGGCCGGAGCCCGGCCGGGGGCGGCCGGGCTGCAGCGTGCGGGCGAGGGCGCCCGCACCCACACTGCTTACTTCTTGGGTTCGACCATGGAGACTTCGGCGATGGTCAGGATGCCCTTATCGACGGTGCCGGTCACTTTGACCTGATGGCCTTCGTGGCCCTTGAGCTTGTCGGAGTTGGACACCTTTAGCACGGACTTGTCGGCGTCGTTGACGAACACCAGGGCAGCGCCTTTTTCAGCGCAGCCTTTGGTGCATGCGGCGGAATGGCCTTCCTTGGCGCCGCATTTTTCGTCGCTGACCGTGCCCGTCATCTCGCTTTTCTTGGCATGCTGGTCGGCCAGCGCAAAGGCCGAAACCAGCGTGAGCAGTGTGAGTACAGCAAAGAGCTTTTTCATGGAACCTAATCTCCTTAAAAACTTGGGATGGGCCTACGCATTGTACCTGATGCCGCGCCTGCCGGCCGGGTTACACCCGGGTCTGTGGTAGCCTGCCCTCGCAAGGGAGCCCGGGCCCGTAGAGCCGTAGCTTGCTACGTCTCCGCGAACCGGGGGCCTCTCCAGTTGGACGTACGAGACCGGCGAAGGTTTGGATTCCAGCTTGGTCGCGTGGGGATTCGCGCGTTGATTCGCGTGGGGATTTGGGTGGCGGCATGTCCGGGGCGCGGAGTCCGTGGTGGAAGTTTGTGCCCGCGTTCGCGGCCACCATCGTCGCCGTGTTCGCCTTCCTAATCTGGCAGGAGAACGTCGAACTGCAAGGCCAGGTGGCTTTTCTGCATCGCGAGGCGCAGCAGCAGCGAGCGCTGGTCGCCGAGGCCCGCAAAGTCGCCGAAGTGCTCACCGCTCCTGAGGCCGCGCACTTCACTCTGGTGGCCGCTCCGGCCCGGCCCGTGCCCCAGGGCCGCGCCATCTATCTGCAGAAACGCGCCGGGCTGGTGTTTGTGGCCAGCAACCTGAACCCGATTCCCGCCGGCAAGACCTACGAGCTTTGGCTGCTGCCGGCCGCGGCGGGCGCCGCGCCCATCCCCGCGGGACTGTTCAAGCCCGATGCGCGCGGTAGCGCGACGGTGCTGACTCCGCCTCTTCCCGCCGGCATCGCGGCGGTGCTGACTCCGCCTCTTCCCGCCGGCATCGCGGCCAAGGGCTTCGCGGTGACCATTGAGAACGAGGGCGGCTCGCAAACGCCGACTATGCCGATTGTGATGGCAGGAATGTAAGGCAGTCGTTAGTCGCCAGTCGGCAGGTCGTCGGCGGCAATCGAAAGGGCCTGGCTCACTTGCGCACGACGAGCCGGTCGCGGTCCACGGATACGAGTCGCAGGACAAGGTCTCCCGACGACAGTTTCAGGATGATCTGTTTCTCCCCATCCTCTTTGAGCTCCCAAGCACAGGGCTCCTCGGTGGATCCATCGCGGGCTGCGATCCCGATGCGCGTGCAGGTGTGGTCGGGTTGCAGGTCGAATCCGGTGCGTCCTCGCGACGGCGGAAACGAAAAACTGGCTGGCCGATAGACCCTTTCGGTTGGGGTGTCCTCTTCGTGGGAGTGCATCCAACGTTGATGCAAAAGCTGGGAAGGCTTCTCACTCATGGCGCTTCACTCATGTCTTTTCACTTATGGCTTCTCGCGCATGGCATTCCACTCATGGTATTTCCACTCGCATTTCCACCCTCTAGCGCAACTTGCTAGCGCTACTGCGGGACCCCCGCAGCAGAGTTGTCCGGTCACCCGCCCTTCGCCCGGTTGTGGCTTTCCAAGGAAGCGGCGATTGCGGCAGGGATGGGCTGACCAGTGCGCTGGCTGATGAACAGGTACTCGCCGGCCGGGTTCACCTCCAAGAACACGTGCTCTCCCTCGGGGGTTACGCGCAGATCAATGGCTCCGAAATTGAGGCCGAACGCCTGCATCAACTCCAGCAGCTTTGCGGCCACCTCGTCGGGGAGGTCGTAAGGAACCACTTTAGCGCTTCCCAACCCGAGACGATAGTCGGCATGGTACTCGGGTTGCGAGTGGATGGCCGCGGCAAAGATCTGCTGTTCAATCACCGTCACCCTGAGATCTACGTCGGCGGGCACGAAGCGCTGAAAAATTACGGGCGCATAGCGCACGGAATCGAGGAACGCGAGGTCCGTTTCCCTGACCACCGCGGTTTCTCGCGGCGCCTGGGGGATGTTGCGGAAGGCCTTGCGAATCACGTCCCCGGGCGGGTAGGACTGGATAAAGGCTCGGGCGTCAGCCGGATCGTTGGTCACAACGGTTTCCGGAATCGACAACCCCACGCGGCGGGCCACCTGCAGTTGACGAATCTTTCGCAGCGCTACCTCGTCGGCCGTGGGGTGATTCATCCAGAAGCAATCCATCGAGTACCACAAGCCCAGCAGGGCCTCGGTGGCCTCCGACCAGGCAAAGAGTCTGGCGGTTTCGTCCTTGAGATCGGCGTGCAGGTCGAAGGGCCTGATCCTGCGGTACCACACGGCTCCGACGCTCCCGAGATCGATGGTGCGTCCGCTGGGCAAAGACAGCCGCAAGCACTCCGTGTCACGCCCGAAGCGGGCATGAAGGCTGAGCGAGGTGGGGAACCAGGCGGTGTTGACGACGACGGAATCGACCGTGAGGTGCCGTCTTACCTGCTCGACATGCTCGTTGTCCTCGAAGCTGAGGATGAGAATCATGGCGATGAGATGGAGCCGAGCCCGTTGAAAGTCCCGGGCCCGGCTCCAGGGTGCTCTCGGAATCAGACTCCGCCGCTACTGAGCAGTTGCTGATAAGCAGCCGCCGCCTCCTGCCAGGCGGCTATGCCCGCCGCATCCAGCGCTCCGCGGGCGTGGAGTCGCGCGAACTGGGCGAGCAGTTGGACGTACCCGGAGGCCAGTGCCATTGCTGCTGGCTGGCGCGCGGCCCCCTGCCACCCGGCGCCAGCGGTTGGCGTCGCCAGCACGAAGGGAAGGCCTCCACCCGGCCCCAGCGGTCCAGTAGGAACGCCAGGGAAACCTGTGAACGGGAGGTCGATCGGCGGCTCGAAGAACGACTTGGGCGGATCGAAGATGCTCTTCGGTGGATCGATGGGGAAATCCTTCGGGAAATCCTTGGGAGGATCCTTGTGGAAGTCCTTGTGCAGCTCCTTGGGGAATTCCTTGGGTAGGTCTTTGTGGAACTCCTTCGGCGGATCCTTGGGAAATTCCTTGTGGACCTCCTTGGGGAACTCCTCGGGCAGGTCCTTCGGGAATTCCTTGTGGAGTTCCTTGGGTAGCTCCTTGGCGAACTCCTTGGGGAGCTCCTTGGGCAACTCCTTGATAGGGTCTTTCGGCAGGTCCTTCGGGAGGGTCTTGCCACAGGGGATGGACGTGCCGATGCTGCTCCGGGTGCTGTCCAGCGCCGCCTGCATGCGGGTGACTTGGCCACACGAGAACATCACCATGGCGGCGTCGTCGACGTAGTCCATATAGTTCATGAACATGTCGCCGTTGGGCGCGTTGCCGCAGCTGACGGTAGGAAAGGGGGGGGTGCCGTAGTTCGGCCCGCCCTGGTTGGGCGTATCGCCGACGAAGTCGCTGCCCAAGCACCCCGTGCCGTCATCACCCCAAATGTGGCGCAGGTTCAGCCAATGCCCTACTTCGTGCGTGGCCGTGCGCCCCAGGTTGAAGGGCGCTGCGGCGGTGCCCTGCGTCCCAAAGCCCGAATGGACGATCACCACCCCGTCGGTGGCCGCGGGCCCTCCCGGGAACTGGGCGTACCCGAGGAGTCCTCCGCCGAGTTGGCACACCCAGATGTTCAGGTACTTGTCGGCGGGCCAGGCGTCGTCGCCGCCGGTCGCGGTCGCCTTTACTCCATCGTCGCCAGAAAACGAATCTTTCGTTGTATTCGTCCGTACGATGCCGGTGGTGGGATTCCCGCTGGGATCGGTGGTCGCGAGTTCGAACTGGACACGGGCGTCCGCCGTCAAAGGCTGGAACGCCGCCGGGACCGTGCTGATGTCGGCGTTCTTTTTTCTGTAGTCGGCGTTCAGGACGTCGATCTGGCTTTTGACCTGGGCGTCGGAAATGTTCTGCGCATTGGTCTTATATACGACATGCACGACAACCGGAATCTTGGTACACCCGGTGCGACCGGCGAATGGGGACATGGCCGAGCGCCACGCGTGGTTCTCACTGGCGTCTCGAGCTTCCCGGTATCCCGGTGCGGTGCGAAGCAGGCGCTCGTGGACCTGCATCGTCCCGCAGTTGCGTTGCTTCGGCGGCTCGTCTTGCGGTGAGTCGGTTTTCGCTTCTACCTTCGGCATATGATTTCTCCTTCCGGCTTCCACGGGCGACCGGTGCGTGCGACGGATGTCTAAAGACACCACTCATCGAGAGGTCACGGACCACTGGATCGGGCTGGGTCGGCGCCGCGCTGAGATAGGTGACGGCGATAAAGCGCCTTAGTCCGGTTCGACACGCTGCAACGCCAGGTTCGGAGCTTCCCGTGAACGAAAGCCTGCAGTGCGAAGGGATTTAAGTCTGGGTGGGGTCGTGAGTCAACTAGCGCGCTTGCACGTCTTGCAACACGGTTGGACGCCAAATATCCAATGGACAGCACTGAAAAACGGCCCTGCGCTCAAATGCGATTGCATCCCGGAAGCTTTTCCGGCTGCCTCTGTTTTGCCAAGGAGGTGCGACCTGTCCCAGCCGCCGGCACGGCCGTTTTACTGAGATCGCGAACCAGGGAGTTACAACAGATGACCTTTCGTCCGCTGGCTAGCTCGCACCAATGCACCCATCGTTTTTGGATCCAGTAATACATCGTCGAACGGCTTACCGCCGCTATCTTGGCGGCGGCGTAAATGGGAACAAAGTCCGCTTCCAGGCCACAGACTCCACAGGCGTGCCTTGCCATAGGTCCTCCCCTGCTACTGCGCGATAGAAACAAAGTGTGTCACAAGGCGGCCCGAGCCGGACAAGGGGGCAGTGATTTGTTCCGAAAACAGAACATACAGATTCGGCACTCTTGCAGAGCCGGGTGCCCCACCCTTTTGCGAAGCAAGGGGTGGGAGGTCTTTCTAGGCCACCAGCAGGCGGGCTGGGCCACGCCTTGCCCGGCCGCGTTTCTTCCCCACGATTTCTGTGAGTCGTTGCTTACTGCTCCCGTTGCAGCTTCGCGAGTTTTTCCCGGGCTGAGGCGTGGGTGGGATCGGCGCGCAACGCTGCTTCGTACGCGGCGATGGCCGCTC
>CAZZAQ010000138.1:0-1289 GCA_964652165.1 uncultured Bifidobacterium sp. | reverse complement strand
CGCTCGACGGTCTCCCGTGTCGACGTAGTAATCCCGCAGACCCTCATGGGTGCGCGGGCTATCGGGCCGACAGCGCACTGTCCAATCGAAATACGCCCTGGCGCGTGACCAGTCCTTTTTCTCCAATGCGACGCCTCCTGCCGCCAGGAACGTAATTCAGTTTGAAGATTTTCTCCGCGAGGGCCCGGTCGTAATCGGCCAGGGCGGAATCCAATTTCCCTCAGGGGCTAAAGCCCCTTGTGTTGATGCGGCCTTGAACGGCACGGCTGAAGCCGTGCCCCTCCGAAAACCATTCCTGAAACCGGTTCTAAATGAATCCCCAAGCTCTGTTCAAGGCTAGAATCATTCAGGGAATAGCCGGTGCGTGTCTTCCTTTTACTCGCTGTTGGGATAGCGGCGGTTTCGCCTTCCTACCCGGTAACGCAAACCGGCCAACCGGCCTCGGCTGGCGCTGCGAACCAGACGCCCACTCCAGTCTTTGCCCAAAAGCTGGAACGCCCTGGCCTGCCAAATTTGGGACGGGTCACCGAGGACCTTTATCGCGGAGGGCAGCCACGCAGCCCAGGCTACGACCAGTTGCGAGACATGAAGATCGACATCGTGGTGAACCTGAACACCTCCAGGAAGAACGTCGAGCGGGAGAAAACTGAGATGGAGTCACGCGGGATGCGACATGTCAGCATCCCCTGGAGCCCTCGCTCGCTACCCGCAGATGATCAAGTGGCAGAGTTTCTGGGTTTGATACGAGACAATCCTGACAAGAAAATCTTCGTTCACTGCCAACGGGGCGCGGACCGCACCGGCGTGATGGTGGCCATCTTTCGCATGGCCCGGCAGGGATGGACGCCGGCACAGGCGCTGGCGGAGATGGAAAGCTTCAAGTTTCACGGGTTGTGGTATCGCCAATTGAAGGGATACGTAAAGCGGTTTCCCGTCAAACTCAAAGCCACTCCCACCCTGGTTGGAGACTCGCAGCCGGCCACAATTCATTGAGGCCTGGCGTCGCTTTCCGCGCGCAGCAAGGGTGGGAAAAGAGATGGCGCGCCCTAGGGGCCGGTTTCAGAACTCTCCTGCTCCGTCAAGTTTTTGGCGAGGAGTCCTTGCGTCCCGTCAGCGTGGGGGGTACTGTGTTCCATCCCACATGCCTGCCTGTGGACGCGAGAAAAGGCCAAGGATTCTGGTAAAAGGAGAATGGACGCAATTTTCTCGTCCGCGTGCTCTCCAGTAGATATTGGGGCGCTTTCTTGCCGAAAGTACACTAGCAGTTAAGGAGTAGGCTGGGCTGACGG
>CAZZAQ010000137.1:8445-9000 GCA_964652165.1 uncultured Bifidobacterium sp. | reverse complement strand
GCCAATGATCACGAAGGTGCCCAGAGTCGTCAAGGCGCAATAGGGTCAGTGCCACGATTCGCCGGCCGGCGCGACGGAAAAGAAGCCGCGCTGACCGCTGCGTCCGAGACCACCCGGTCATCCTGCCTTCGCCCGGCCCCGCCTCAGCGCTTCTCCCCGATGCACCAGAGCGCCCGGTGCGTGCGAATGAACAACTCGCCATCCGACGGAGCGATGGACGCCATCGTCGTCTCGCCAATCGGGTTCGTCGCGAGCAGCTCGAACGTCGGGGCCGCGCGCAGCACGAAGGCGTCGCCGCTCTGGTTGATGACGTAAAGCCGGTCGCCGGACAGGACCATCGACGACCAGTTGTCCGCCTTCGCGCCGGCGCCGCGCACGCGCTCTTCCCAAACGAGCTTGCCGCTCTCCAGTTCCCAGCACTCGGCAAAGCCGGGATCGGTGAGGATGTAGATATGCCCGTCATAAATGGCGCCGGAGCCGATGCGCTGGCGCGACTTGGGATGATGCCAGAGCCGGCGCGACTCGGTGACATCGCCCTCGCCGCCCGCGCGCGCC
>CAZZAQ010000137.1:0-8435 GCA_964652165.1 uncultured Bifidobacterium sp. | reverse complement strand
TTCGGAGCACCGCGTTCATCCGCGATTGATACCGAGCGCCTTGCCCCCGAAACCGCCCATCGCGACGACGATACCCTTGTCGTAGAGCGGCGAGGTATAGACAAGTTCGTTCAGGCCAGAGCAGCTCCAAAGTTCCTTGCCGGTCTTCGGCTCGAAGGCAATGAGCCGTTTGGGCCAGCTCATCAGGAGTTGATCGCGGCCGCCGGCCTTGATGAACACCGGCGTGCTCCACGAGCCGGTCCAGAGCGGCTTTTCTTCGCCGGGCTTGTTGACGCCGGAATGGGCGTTGGTCTCGGCGACGCGCCAGACGTCCTGGCCGGTCTTCTTGTCCACGGCGAGGAGGTAGCTGGGTTCGCCGGGGCCGAAATTCAGAAAGCAGAGACCGCCATGGATCGCGGGAGATGAGGCGTTGCCCCAGATGTGCCGCTGCCGGCCCAGGTCGCGATGCCAAAGCTCCTTGCCGTCGAAGTCGTAGCAGTAAAGCCCGCCCGAGCCGAACCAGGCGATGACGCGCTCGCCATCGGTCACGGGCGAAGCGGAGCATTGGGGGTTGGTCCCGTGCGTCGGTTCCTTGTCCTCGGGGGTGACGCCTTGTTGCCAGAGGATCTTGCCGTCCGCGCGGTCGAAGCAGAGCAAAGCGCGGCGGTTGTCTTTCGTGGTAGCCTGAGTGACGAAGATGCGCTTGCCCCAGATGATGGGAGTCGAATTCCCTTTATCCGGCAAGGGGACACGCCACAGAACGTTCATGTTGGTGTCCCAGTGGAGCGGCAGGTTTTTTTCCGACGTGACGCCGGTGCCGTCCAGCCCGCGCCAGGCGGGCCAATTCGCGGCGGGAGCTTGCGAGGCAAATGTGAACGACAGGAGCGCGAGGAACGAAAAGGCAGTGGTATTCATGGAATGTGTTGCGAGTATTGACGCCCGCGCCGCCGCGCGAATTTCAAATCTTTCCCAAAGCTTGTAGCGCAAATTTTCAACCTGCTGCATCGCCGATTTGCAATCGGCAGCGTGTCTCCGCGCCCGGCCCGATTGAACTTTCCTGGTGTCAGCGGGTTGAAAACCCGCGATACAGCAGATTGAAAATCTGCGCTACCAGGTCCGGCCGCTGGCTGGCTATAGCGCATCCTGGGGTCTGATGAGTAAGCCGTTAGGCCACACGTCTCTCAACCGAAGATCCTCGCCAAAAAACCTCGTGGCTGCGGCGGTGGTGCCTGCCACGTATCCTCTCGCTCACCGTTCAGGTGTGATCAAGTGACAATCGTAAGCAAGCCGTCCGGAGACCAAGTAAAGCGACGCACAAAACCCGGATTCTGGTCGTGGACGATAATCTGACGCCGGCGCTCAAAATCGAACAGAACTGCGCGAGTGTGTGGACCATGAACTGTGTCGACCAACTGCTCGGTGGCGAGAAACCGTGAATCGGGGCTGAACGCCATCGGCTCTCCGAACTCCCGACCGGTCGTGTCGAACGATGCGCCGCGAATCTCAATGCGCCCGAACTCCGGGCTACCCATGCGAATCTCGCCGTAGTCATGCTTCACAACTTCGTATTGGCCGTTGGGCGATGTCACGGCGAATGCTCCCTATTGATAGAGGCGGTCTCGCTCCCGCTTCAGGACTGCACCCGCGGGCAGGAGGGGAAGGTGGCTTGAAGCCGGGTTTGGAAAAACTTTCGCAGCCGAGCGCGCGACGTTTTCATCAACTCGACCACGGGGAAGAGCTGGAGCCAATCCAGTTTGAGCGTTTGCCCGGTATGCCGGGCCGGGCGCGATTGCGTGAACTGGAAGATCGTCTTCATCGCCGCAAGCAGTTTGGTTTCGGCGATGGTTTCGTTTTCGGCGGCTTTGACGCCCTCCCGGAGCAGGGCGCGATTGGAGAGAACCAGAGTGCTCAGATGGTTCAGGTCCTGGGAATTGTCCCCCAGGTGCGCCGTCATCTCCTGACACTTCACTTTGAGGCACGTGAAAGGCGAGGGCAAACGCAGCGACACACCCAGTTCGGCGCTGGCCAGTTCAGCGGCGCCCCGTTGGACTTCCTGCGGCGTCACGCCCGCGAGCCGCTGGACAAACTCGACCTGGAGCTGGCTGCCGTTGGAGGCGGTCAACGGGATGACGCCCAAGACGGGCCGCGGGCCGCCGGCCCGGACGCGGTGGAAGGGCGCCTGCAAGGCCTGAGCCAGGGCGACCAGGCTGCTGGCATCACCGAGCAGCACGAGCGCTTTGCCCGTCTCGGGGAGCAAATGTTTCATGGCCGGCTCTTGCGAAGCGAAATAACGGCCCCAGAAATACGCGGCGTGGTCGCCGGTGACGAGCGGACGCAGCCCGGCCCCGGAAGCGGCGGCGAGGAGGCTCTTGAAATGGCCCGAGCGCAGGGCGGGGGTGAGTGAAGTCATTGGGTTTTAGCGAGCACTTGCTCCAGGTTGGCGAGCTTGAAGGTTTTTATTTCCTCATCGGTGAACAGACGGCTTTCGAGTTGGATCTCTTCGGGCGCAGCCCGGCCGCTGGTGACGCGCTTGGAATCGTGTTCGAGCGTTTCCTGCCTGAGGTGCTGAAGGCGCGCGTAACTGATCTTCGGCGCTTTGCGCAGGGCGGATCGTTGCGCGGCCTGTTGGCGTGCATTTGTTTTCACGGCGCGACCGTAGTCCTGGAGCGAGTCTTTGGGAAGTCGAGGTTATTACGGAGAGCGAAGCCCGCTGGGAACGCCGGCATCTTGCCGGCGAGTCTCTGAACTCACAGCCAAGCCACTCGCCGGCAAGATGCCGGCGCTCCCACTTGCCCCCTCACACCAACCCTCTCCCCCGATGGGGGAGAGGGGGCCGGAGCGTCCCGCGCGTTCGTGAGCCGCGCGCTCTTTAGACTCCTTCTCCCCCTTGGGGGAGAGGGAGCCGGAGGGCCTTCTCAATACTCGCGGTTCTTTTTGAGACCGGGTTGGGGAATAGGGTACTTGCCGGTGGCGTCGGCCTGGACCGGAGCGGGGCTTTCCGCGGTGAGGGTGTCCAGGCCGGGGGCGAATTCGTGCTCGCAGTTGAGCATCTGCTCGTAGGTAATCTCCTGTGCGGTGTGCGCGGCCATGCGGCCCATGCTGGTGACGAGGCTGGCTTCAACACCGCGTTTGGCTTCGTTGTACGGCTGGTCGTTGCGAATGGCAGCCATCAGATCGTTCCATTCGTTCAGATAGGGATCCGACTCTTTAGGATCCACTTTCGATGTCCAGATCATGCTGTCGCGTTGCGGGCTTTGGGTCTTGTAAGTGCTCGAAGGCATGCCGCAATCGCCGTTCTTTGAAACAATGGCCATGCCGCCGCTGCCATGGACGTAGCTGGAGTAGATGTTTTCGGCGCCGATGACGCAACGGCCGTCCATGTACATCTTCGCGCCGTCCTCGAAAGTGTATTCCACGGCGTACGAATCGAAGTTCTGATCAATGTAAAGATGGCCCTCGGGGCTGTGGCGATAGTGCCGTCCGCCCAGCGCCTGGGCCTTGACCGGCCAGGCGTTCTTCATCATGCAAAGGTGATCGATGTGGTGGATGTAGAAGTCGCTGAAGCATCCGCCGCTCAGCCACAGGAAGCTGTGAAAGCGTGAAATCTGCCAGAGCAGTTCGCTCGGTTTGCCGGGCCACCTTTCCGAGAAGGCCGTCACGAGCGGTCCGGCCATGCGATACCCGCGCAGCAGATTCAGCTCGCCGATTTCCCCATCCTGAATGCGTTTCTGCAATTCCTGAAGCGCCCGGCTGTGACGCGACATCAGGCCCACACCCACTTTGAGGTTTTTCGCGGTCGCCTGTTCCGCAAGCGCGAGCATCCGGCGGCTGCCGGGGCCGTCGGTGGTGACGGGTTTCTCCATGAAGACGTTGAGGCCCTTTTGGATGGCGTAAGCGAAGTGAACCCAGCGGAAGCCGCACGGCGTGGTGAGGATGGCGATGTCGCCGGGCTTGAGGGAGTCCATCGCGTGTTTGTAAGCGTTGAAGCCAATGAACTTTTTGTCCTGGGGCACATCGACGAGGTCGCGGAATTCTTTCTTGAGGGCATCGTAGGAGCCGTTGAGTCTGTTCTCAAAGACGTCGGCCATGGCGGCGAGGGTGATGGGGCCGCCTTTGGTGCCGAGAGCGTTGGCGACGGCGCCGGTGCCGCGGCCGCCGCAGCCGACCAGCGCAAGCTGGGTGGTATTGTTGGCGGCGGCGTGGACGTGCGGGATGGCGACGCCCGCGAGAGCGGAGGCGGCGGCGATTGTGCCGGTGTTCTTGAGGAAAGCTCTGCGGGTCGTGAACTGCGTTTGCGTTTGGTTCATAGAAGTTATTGCAAGACGAGCGGGGGGAACAGGGCATTCAAGAAGTGTTTGGCGGAGGGACGCGGGAAAACAGAGGTATGAGGTATGAAGTTGCTGACGCCCGCCTTCCGCTTCTTTCATACCTCATACCTCATACCTCCAGCTGAAAGTTCGTTTGAACTTCGGCCTGCGACCCTCTAGCCTTCGTCGCGTATGACCGACCTTGCCGCTGAACCTTCCGTGCAGACCACCCGGACCGACGGCCGGAAGCCGGGCGAACTGCGGCCGATCCATTTCGAGAACCACATCGCGCCGCACGCCACGGGCTCGACGCTCATCGAGTGGGGGAACACTCGCGTGATCTGCGGCGTCACCGTCGAAGAAACCGTCCCCAAGTGGATGAAGGACCAGGGCGTGGCGGGCGGCTGGATCACAGCCGAGTATTCGATGTTGCCTTATTCGACGCTGCAACGAAAGGCGCGCGACAGTTCGAAGGGGAAAATCGACGGCCGCTCGCAGGAGATTCAGCGGCTCATCGGCCGCTCGTTGCGCGCGGCGATTGATTTGGAAAAGGTCGGCCCGCGCACGATCTGGGTCGATTGCGACGTGCTCCAGGCCGATGGCGGAACGCGCACGGCGGCGATCACCGGCGCGTTTGTGGCGCTCTCGCTGGCGGTGAAGAACCTGATGGGCGAGGGCCGGCTCGAGCGGAACCCGTTGTCGCACCCGGTCGCCGCCGTCAGCGCTGGCATCGTCGGCGGCCTGCCGATGCTCGATTTGTGCTACACGGAGGACGTCGCAGCGGCCGTGGACCTGAACGTCGTGATGAACGCGGCAGGCGAGTTCATCGAACTCCAGGGCAACGGCGAAGAGGCTACGTTCAGCGAGGCACAACTGGCCGCGTTGCTCCAGCTCGGCAAGTCGGGCATCGGCCGCTTGCTGGACTTGCAGCAGGCGGCGCTGGAATGAGGCGCACGTGGTGCGTATTGCGTGTTGCGTCAAGCATTGCCCAGGCGACCCGCCTCATCCTTGACGCAACACGCAACACGCAACACGGAGCACGCTCCGTTCGCAAGCCCCACGCCAAAACCATTTCCCAATGCCCGCCTCCTCCTACCGCATGAGATGAAACGGCCGCCGCTTTGGAGAATCTCCGTCCCCGTCACGGCGGAGTCGGAGGAAGTGGTGAGCGAGTTGCTCGAATGTATCCTCGGGACGCCACCGGTCGCGTGGCACGATGCGCGAACGGGCCGCACGGTCGTCTCGGCCTACGTGGACAAAAAGTCCGGTTGGATCGGCAAAGCCCGCGCACAAATCGAGGCCGGTCTTGCGCGCGTCCGTCACTGCGGGCTGGCTCTGGGCTGGACGCGGATCCAGGCGACCCGCTTACGCCGCGAGGACTGGGCCGAGTCCTGGAAGCGCCACTTCCGGGCGATGGAGTTCGGCCGCGCCCTGCTGGTAAAGCCGAGCTGGGTTCGCCGCCGGCCGCGCGCCGGGCAGCAAGTGGTCGTGCTCGATCCGGGGTTGAGCTTTGGAACGGGCCAGCATCCGACAACGGGGTTTTGCCTGGAACAAATCGTCGCCGGCCGCACGCCGGGCGCAGCGCAGTCGCTTTTGGACATCGGGACCGGCTCGGGGATACTCGCCATTGCGGCGGTGAAACTGGGTTACCGGCCAGTCGAGGCGTACGACGCCGATGCGGACGCCGTGCGCGTTGCCCGGGCCAACGCCCGCCAGAACGGCGTCGCGCGCCGGCTTGGGCTCGCGCAACGCGACTTGACCCGCGAGCCGCTCCGGAGCGTCCAGAAATTCGACATGGTTTGCGCCAATCTCACCTTCGATCTGCTGCTGTCGGAGCGCTCGCGAATCGTGAACCGGGTGCGTCCGGCCGGCGCGCTCGTGTTGGCAGGCATTCTGCGGACGCAATTCCCGGCAGTGGCGCGCGCGTACGGTCGGCTGGGACTTCAGCTCAAGGTCAGCCGCAGGGAAAACGAATGGGAGTCAGGCGTTTTCGTGCGCGGTTGAAAACCAGTGGCCGGTCTCGAAAAAAGTTCGCGGGATGTTTGAACCCCGGGTGACAATTCGGAGTCAAACCTGTGTCATGAGCTTCATGACCGCGGAATTAACAGGCTGTCGGTCCCGACAGTTCCCCCCTCGCTGTCCTCTGGCATTGTTCCCGCTTGAAGCAAAATCGACGAAAGGAAACCACAGTATGATCAAATCGCTTGATGCACTCACTGAAATCATCCGCAACCCCAAACACGCGTTTCGCAAGGCCGACGACCGTCCGGTGAAGGCCCAAAAGCACCGCTACGAGCGGCGCAAGATTAAGGAGTTCATCAAACAGTGGGACCTGGCCGAAGAAAACCCGAGTTGAGCCGGCAACACAGTCTTTAGAAGAAAGAGCCACGCGGCGAGCGTGGCTCTTTCGCTTTTTTGGGGCGGGGCGAATCGAGATGCCGCGCCGGAAAGGCAGTTTTTGCGCCGCTTACCGTCAAATTCATTCCGTTCGTGATTTTCAGACTGCAGCGGCAAACCCGGCAATAATTGTCGGCAAAACTTTCCGTCACCCGGCAGGTAATTCCTGCCCACCGGCAATCCTGCGGGGCCGCCCAGTGGCTCAAGGAGATTCCGCGTCCCGATATCAGGCTGATTTCGCCCTGTCAGGCTGATTTCGCCCAGTCGGGCAACCCGAAGGCCCGCCCGGCCGGCCAGCCAGGCCTGTTGGCACGACAAGTGGTTTCCAAGTCCATCGATGAAAATCATCCTCGGCGACAGCGTCCGGCTTCCGCTCAGTACGGAGCCTGTCGCCGATTTGGCGATCCCGGCGGAATACGAGGCAGTGCCGGCGGCCCAGGAATTTTCCCACCCCCAAACATCCCCAAGCGGGCTGGCGGCACCTAAGGCCGCCAGCCCGCATCCCCTTTCCGTGGCGGAACAGGCGTTTGAAGAGCCCTTTGACCAGTTTGACGAACTCCTGTCGCCGATCGGCTCGACCGCGTTGAGTGACTGGCCCCTGTAGCCGTGGCGCCCACGCTTCTCCGGGATGCACTCGAATGACCAACTTGAGGGAACCGCGCGTGAAGCCCCTTGGACGCCAGCCCTCCAACAAGCCCTCTGGAATTCCACGTTGTCCCGGAGGGCCCTTTGTTTTGCGACGCATGGGGATTGGAACGTACTCCGGGTTAAAAGTACTCCTGTGCGGAGCCGCCGGCGCTCGTCACGCGATTCGTGACCGGGCGCCGGTTGAAAGTTTATTGCCGCCTCCCTCCGACCCCAGGACGGCGTCGGTGGCCTCCTCGAAAGTGCCGGGAACGGACTCCCGGCACTTTCTGCGTACCGAGGGGCGGCTAACGAAGCGTTGACAACTTGAGGTCGCTCGCACTAGAAGGTACTATCACACTTTGCAAAGTGTGATAGTCGAACAAAGCGTTGAAAACTTCCGGGCGCTCCCACAGCCTTGTCCGATGAAGTTCGTTTTTCTGTCTGTGCTGCCCTGCTTGCCGCTGACCCTGGCGAGCTGCGACCAGAAAGAGCCGGCCTCGCCACCCATGCCTCCGCCCACCCCGCCTCCCGCGTCCGGCATCCCGGGCTGGCCGGCGAGCAACGCCCAGCCCCGGCTCCCCACCCTCAAACTTCAGGTCGGCAACCAGATCGTCACCGCCGAACTCTGCCGCAGGCCGCTTGAAATCATGACCGGCATGATGTTTCGCACGAACATGCTCGAAGACGAAGGCATGCTCTTCGCGCTGCCTTATCCGCAGCAAGCCAGCTTCTACATGAAGAATACCCGGGTCCCTCTCACCGTCGCCTACATCGACGTTAACGGGAGAATCCTCGAACTTCACGACCTCCAGCCCTTGAACGAAACAGCCATTTACTCCCGCACCGCTCGCGTCCTTTACGTGCTGGAGATGAAGCAAGGCTGGTTTGCCCGAAAAGGGGTGGTCTCCGGTGTCACCATCGTGACCGAGCAAGGGCCCCTCAAGGAGAACGTCAAGTTCATCAGCCTGGAGTCGGAAACGGGGAAGTGAGCCTTTCGCGTCTTTCGTGCCATTCCTCGGAGCTTCCGCAAGCCGCGCAAATTTGTAGCCACTAAAGAACACAGCGCGGCGCAGCCGCAACCAAAGCGGAGCGCGGCTCTGTGAGCCGCAGCACTGCCCTGAGTCC
>CAZZAQ010000136.1:5607-9007 GCA_964652165.1 uncultured Bifidobacterium sp. | reverse complement strand
ACCTGGCGAATGGCAGAGCTACGACATCATCTTCGAGTCACCGCGTTGGGACGAAGACCGGAAGATTGCCAAGAAGGCGAACGTAACCGTGATCCAGAACGGCCTCGTGCTGCACCACAAGCGTGAGTACCAGGGCAACACGCCGCACGCGAACAACGGCAATTACGACCGGCCGCACGCCCCCGAGGTTTACATCGAGTTGCAGGACCACAACAACCCGATGCGCTTCCGAAACGTGTGGCTGCGCAAGCTGGGCGAATACGACCAACCCTGAACGCCGCCCGAACGACCCGTCCGACGGAGTTGGACACGCGAGGCGTTTCTAGCTATTCTAGTGTTGCACTGCATGAGCGTCGCCATGCCCAACTCGGAAGCCGCCATCTGGAGCCGCACGCTCCATCCCGATCAGGGCGACCTGTCGCCGGAGGCGGCCCGTTCTATTCTTCGTATTCAGCTTTCCGAGACCGATCATTCGCGTCTCAATGAACTGGCTGCGAAGGCCAGGGATGGCTCTCTGACCGCGGCAGAGGAGCGGGAGCTCGACAGTTATCGCAACGTGGGCCGGCTCCTGGAACTCATGAAGTCCCACGCTCGTCGTTCGCTCGCGCGCGACGGGACCGGTTCCTGAGTCCCGATGGATCGGCAGCTTCAGGAATCTGTCCGCCGTCGATCCGGATTCCGCTGCGAATACTGCCACTTTCCCGCTGCTCTCGCGGAACTCCCGTTCCAGTTCGACCACATCGTAGCGCAGAAACACGGTGGGACCACCACTGCTGAAAACCTCGCCTTTGCCTGCTTCTATTGTAACAGCTACAAGGGTCCGAACGTCGCGGGCCTCGATCCTGATACTGGTCGGCTCGTCCGGCTGTTTCATCCGCGCCGGGACGATTGGGCGGAACATTTTCGATGGGAGCAAGCCTGGCTGGCCGGGCGGACGGCAGTCGGCCGCGTCACCATCGAAGTGTTGCGCATCAACCATCCCGACGCCATCACTCTGCGAGAATCGCTCATTGCAGAAGGCGCATTCCCGGGTCCCACGCCTCCGCGTATCACCGGCTGAGGAGTCGCGTTGCAGTTGCGCTCTTCCGAAAATTCCGGTAATCGTCGCGCGACCATGAAACCCCAGTTTTTTGCAATTGGTGTCGTTGCGTTCCTTGCGACAAGATTTGATTTGGCCGCCGAGCATTGGCCTCAGTTCCGCGGCCCGCGCGGGGATGGTTCGTCCGACGCCCGCGGCCTGCCCCTCACCTGGAGCGAAACGAACCACATCAAATGGAAGACGCCCATTCACGGGCGCGCCTGGTCGTCGCCGGTGATTTGGGATCGGCAGATCTGGCTCACCACCGCGACCGAGGACGGGCTCCAGCTATTTGCAATTTGCATCGATCGCGACACCGGAAACGTAGTCCACGACCTGAAGCTGTTCGATGTCGCCAGGCAAACGGACATCCGCAAGTACAACACCTACGCCTCTCCCACGCCGGTCCTCGAGGCGGGGCGCCTCTACGTCACGTTCGGCGCGGCGGCGACCGCATGTCTGGAAACGAAAACGGGCGGGGTGCTTTGGGCGCGACGCGACCTGGAGTGCAACCATTACCGCGGCCCCGGCTCTTCGCCGATTCTGTTCGAGGACCTGCTCATCATGAATTTCGACGGCAGTGACCACCACTTCGTCATCGCGCTGAACAAGGAGACAGGCAAGACCGTGTGGCGTAAGGAACGGTCGATCGACTACAAGGACCTCGACGCGAACGGCAAGCCGCAGACCGAGGGCGATCTGCGGAAAGCGTTCTCGACGCCGCACGTGGCGACGCTCGATGGCACGCCGACGCTTCTCAGCCAGGGCGCCAAGGCCGCTTACGGTTACGACCCGCGCACGGGCAGGGAGCTTTGGCGCGTCGAGGAACGGACGAGTCACTCGGCCGCCGGCCGTCCGCTCGTCGGACACGGCCTGGTGTTCCTGACGACTGGCTTTTCGAAAGGCGAATTGCTGGCGATACGGCCCGGCCGGAACGGGGAAGTGATCGACGCCCGGGGCGACGCCGACTCCGACGCCAACACCCAGCTCGCGATCGCCTGGAAGTCCAGGCGCAACGTCCCGCGGAAGCCCTCGCTCATCCTCGCGGGCGATTTGCTTTTCGGCGTCGAGGACGATGGCGGCATGGCCAGTTGCTACGAAGCCAAAACCGGCGCCGAAGTCTGGCGCGAGCGGCTTGGAGGGAATTACACGGCGTCGCCGTTACTGGCGGCGGGCCGTATCTATTGCTTCAGCGAGGAGGGCAAGGCGGTGGTCATCGAAGCTGGCCGCGCGTTCCGAAAGCTTGCGGAAAACTCGCTGGCCGACGGCTGCAAAGCCTCGCCCGCCGCGAGCGGGAACTCCCTCTTCGTCCGCACGTTCACGCACCTCTATCGAATTGAGGAATGATTTCGGATTGCCAAAGTCAGCCAGGTGGGCCGGCCCTGCGGCGGCGGAGCGCGCGGCATGGATTCTTGCCAACGCGGCGGAATGGTTTAGTCTTGCCGCATGACGTTTCCGCTCACTGCGTACATCGAGGCCGCGCTGGAATTGGCCCGCTACGACAAGCTTGAAGATGGCTCTTTTGCCGGTGAAATTCCGAAGCAATGAGTGACGGGCAGCCATCGGCGCCGTTGACGTTCGACTGGCCGAAACGCGAACCGGGCTCGTGGGCGCTCGCCGGGCTGATCGTCGCCTCGCTCGTCATCTCTTTCGGCCAGACCCTTCGTGAATGTGAGAACGAACTCCGCTCCACTCTGGAGGACTGGTTGCTGGTCGGGCTGCGCCTTGGCCACAAACTGCCGGTGCTCTCGGGAATCTATTTGAACAATTGATGAACTGGTGCAAGTGGCTTGCCGTCGGCATGCTGCCGAAAACTACGCAATAGTGAATCGAGGAGGTTCGCAAGTGGTCGCCACGCTTTCGGCGGCGTCGGATGCCAGCAAAACTCTGACTTCTGTCTGCTCCGCCAAAGCCGAAATCTAAAGCTGGTGCTGCGTGACAGTGGCCGAACTGGCCCGGCAATCGGGGGAATAGACAGCGCACCGATTTTCCGTTCCAAAGCGCTCACCCACCGCCCAGCAAGTGGAATCTGCCGCTCCACGACATTGGTCGTGCGGCTCCATTCCTGAGGTGCCTCCTTGTCTCCAAGGGCACGAAACCTCCTTCTGTCCGCTTCCCGATTCCATTTCTTGAATACAATTTTGCCGTCCTTGTGTGCGCCGGCCTCGTGCCGGTAAACGGTCCAAGACTCGGCATCGCCCTTCCACGGCCCAATGGAAAGCTGAAGCACTTCCTTGTGCGGACCGTGAATAGGGCCTCCGCTGACTGAAACGTGCATTCTGGCATAAGCGGCAAAGAGGCTCCAGTCGCGCCGTTTCTCGA
>CAZZAQ010000136.1:0-5597 GCA_964652165.1 uncultured Bifidobacterium sp. | reverse complement strand
CGCGCTCGCTTCATGTCATGGGTTGGTGCCGCCTAACAGCGGAGATCAGTGAAGAATATCCGTTCAAAATCGGTTTTCGGGTCCAACCCTTCGAAATCAGATTGCAAAAAGCAACGAGCTTCGACAAGGCCAACGAGTGGGCCGTCGTTACTATCGCCGTTGATTATTTCGGCGGCGCGGTATTGCTGGTCGCCGCAGTGGGCGCGACGTTCGTTGCGGCTTTGACGGCGTTCGTGCCGGAGCTGAGAAGCAGACCCATGTTTGTCGACAACAGGTTCGTGTTGGCAATGTTTGTCGAGGCCCCTGTGGTGGGTGCTGGATTTCGCGGCGTAAGCTCGGCCCTTTCGGCGGGGCTCAAACCGGCGCGCGGGTCCACGATCTTCGGGCGGGCGGACTGCCCGTGAAGTATCCAGACCAGCAGGGTCAGGACGAAGAAAATCCCGGCGACCCACTTGGTCATATTCGTGAGCATGTTGCCGCTGCCGGGACCGAAGAGCGCGTCGGTGGCGCCGCTGCCGAAGGCCTGGCCCAGACCAGCCTCCTTTTTGGGCAGTTGCACGAGCACCAGCAGGCAGAGGAACAAACAGGTCAGAACCAGCACGAAGGTCAACAACCAGATTACGATGTTCATAGTGTTCTATCTTTCGTCAGTCGGGGACGGGTTTCAAATCGAGTTTTTGATGATGTCGGCAAAGCCGCGGTCCTCGAGCGAAGCGCCGCCGACGAGCGCGCCATCAACATCGGGCTGGCTCATGAGTTCGCGGGCGTTGGAAGCCTTTACGCTGCCGCCGTATTGGATGCGGACTTTGCGGGCCGTATTGTCGTCAAAGAGTTTGGCGAGAAGGCCGCGAATGTAGGCCTGGGCTTCCTGCGCCTGCCCGGCGGTGGCCGTCTTGCCCGTGCCGATGGCCCAGACGGGCTCGTAGGCCAATATCGTCTCTTCCATCTGGGCCTTCGAAAGATTCGCCAGGCTGCCACGCACTTGCGTTTGGAGCACTTTCTCCGTCTGGCCGGAGTCGCGCTCGGCGAGTGTTTCACCGACGCACACAATCGGCTTGAGTGACGCAGCGTGGGCGGCGAGGGCCTTCTTGTTGACTAATTCGTCACTCTCCTTCTGATACTGGCGGCGTTCCGAGTGGCCGAGGATGACGTAACGGACGGAGAATTCCTTGAGCATGCCGGCGGCGATCTCGCCTGTGAAAGCGCCATAGTTGTGCTCGCTCATGTTCTGGGCGCCGAGGCGGACATTGGTGTTGAGGACCGCCTTCGAGACCTCGCTCAGCGCGGTGAAGGGCGGGCAGACGACGATGTCGACTTCCTTCACATCCCGGCACTCGCGCCGGATGCCGCCGACGAGGTCGAGGGCTTCCGCGACGGTTTTGTTCATCTTCCAGTTGCCGGCGATGATGAGTTTTCGTTCTTTGTCCATGAGTCAGAGGAAAATGAAAATATCACTTCTCATCCAGCGCCGCCACGCCGGGAAGCTCCTTGCCTTCGAGGAATTCGAGGCACGCGCCGCCACCGGTGCTCATGAAGGTGACCTTGCCGCCGAGGCCGGCCTGGTTCAGCGCTTTCACGCTGTCGCCGCCGCCGATGATGCTGGTGGCGCCGGTCTGGGTCGCGCCCGCCACGGCTCGGGCAACGGCCTCCGTGCCGGCGGCGAATCGCTTGTCTTCGAACATGCCCATCGGGCCGTTCCAAAAGAGGGTCCTGGCCCCCTGAATGGCCCCGGCGTAACGCTTGGCCGTCGCCGGGCCGATGTCCAGGCATTGCGAGTCGTCAGGAATGTCGCCGCTGAGGGTGCGGGGGTTCACGTAGTCGAAGACGGGCCTGTCCTTCGAATCCACCTTGCCGGTATCGACCGGCGTGGCGATGACGGCGTCGGTCGGCAGGAGGAACTGGACGTTGCGTTGTCTGGCCTTGGCTTCGGCGTCGAGCGCGGTCTTCTTGTGCTCAGGTTCGACGAGCGATTTTCCCGTTTTCTGGCCGTGGGCCAGCATGAACGTGCAGGCCATCGCGCCGCCGATGAGCAGCGTGTCTGCCTTGTCGAGCAGACGCTCAATGACGTTGATTTTGTCGGAGACTTTCGCGCCGCCGAGGACGACGACGAACGGCCTGGCGGGATTTTCAAGCGCTTCGCCGAGGAACTTGAGTTCGCGCTCCATCAGCAGGCCGGCCGCGCACGGGCGACCGCGGGCCGCGATGACTTTTGCGATCGTTGCTGTCGAGGCGTGCGCACGATGGGCGGCGCCGAACGCGTCGTTCACGTAAACGTCGGCGAGTCGCGCCAGCTTTTCGGCGAACGGCAGCCGAATCGCTTCGTCCTTCGACTCTTCCTCGGGGTGAAAGCGGACGTTTTCCAAGAGCAGGATGCCTCCGTCCGGGAGCGCTTTCGCCATTTGCTCGACCTTCTCTCCGATGCAATCGTCAGCGAAGTTTACGCCGCAGCCCAGCAAATCCGCCAGCTTCGTTGCCACGGGTCGCAAGGAGAAGGCGGCCTCGCACTTGCTTTTGGGACGGCCGAGATGAGCCGCCAGGATGATCCGGGCGCCGTTGTGAATGAGCAGGTCGAGCGTCGGCAGGGTTGCCTGGATACGGGTGGCATCGGTGATCACCATCTGGTCGCCGCTCGCCTCCATGGGCACGTTGAAATCCACGCGCATCAGCACGCGTTTGCCGCGGACATCGATGTCTCGGACGGTCAGCTTAGCCATAAATCGACAAGGGGCGCGAGAATAGCCAAGTGCGGCGGTGAGTCAAAGGGATTTGCTGACACAATATTCCGCAGCGCCAATGGCCGGCGGCACGACCAATCCGATGATGAATCTGCTTCCGTGCGCCGACACCCTCAGCCGGGCGGCCCCATCGACCTAACCATGATTTGACATTCTCGGGGCAGGAATTAGCTGGCGCCCGACTGTGGCAGGTCAGGATTCGGCAAAATTTGTGAAGACGGGAGCGATCCTGCCGTCAGAATTGCGCTCAGAGTAATGACCTCGCAGTATAAAAAAATCTCCTGGCTGGCCGCTCGCGGCGGCCTCGTACTGGGCCTGGCGCTCGCCGCCGCGCGGTGCAGTGCTCAAGGTGATTTCCAGGGAGCCACGCACATGATGCCCTTCGACGAGGAGGCGATTGGCTATGGCAAGGCGGCGGCCGCCGGCGCGGTGGCTCGGTTGCAGGCGCGGCTGGACAGGGACCAGCTGAAGCTCGCCCACGACGAGCAATTCGGCTACCTGCTCTCCGTGCTCGAGGCCTTGAAGGTGCCGCGTGCCTCCCAGATGCTCGTGTTCTCGAAAACCTCGTTTCAGCGCGAGCGCATTTCGCCTCGCAGCCCGCGCGCGCTCTTCTTCAACGACAACGTTTACGTCGGCTTCATCCCCGGCTCGCCGCTGCTCGAACTCTCCGTGGCGGATCCCAAACTCGGCGCCGTCTTTTACACCCTCAACCAGGACACGAACAAAAGGCCGCGTTTCGTTCGCACCGACCAGTGTCTCGAATGTCACGCCTCCGCCAAGAGCATGGGAGTGCCTGGCCACCTGGTGCGCTCGTTCGCGACGGACGAAGAGGGCGTGGTGGATTTGAGCAGCGGCACGTCGTTGGTGAATCACCGCACGCCGCTGGCGGAGCGGTGGGGCGGCTGGTACGTGACTGGCCGCAGCGGCGGGCAGGCGCATCGCGGAAATTTGTTCGGCAAGGCCGCCTTGGCGAAGCACGAGCAGGAACCGAACGCCTCAGGCGATCTCGAAAACCTGAACCGCTTTTTCGACGTGTCGCGGTATCCCGGCTCGCACAGCGACATTGTCGCGTTGATGGTGTTGGAGCATCAAACGCACCTGCACAATTTCATCACCCGGCTTCATTACGAAGCCACGATGGCGCTCCAGACATACGGTCATCTGAATTACCTCAAGAACATCAGCGAGGCGTTTCTCAAGTATCTTCTCCTCACCGAAGAGGCGCCGTTGACGGCAGCAATCAGGGGCACTTCGGGATTCGCAAAGGATTTCGCCGCACAAGGGCCGCGCGACAAGCAGGGCCGCTCCCTGCGCGATTTCGATTTGCAGACCCGCCTCTTCAAGCACTCCTGCAGCTACCTGATTTACTCCGAAGCGTTCGATGCTCTGCCGGAAAGAATGAAAGCGCACCTCTACCAGCGCCTGTGGGACATCCTCAGCGGCAAGGACGCGAATCCCGAGTTTGCCAGGCTCACTGCGAAAGATCGGAAGGCGATTCTGGAAATCCTCCGCGACACGAAGCCCGGCCTGCCGGGCTATTGGACCGAAACACTGTAAGCAGATTCCTTAGCAAAGCACGGTGCAGCATCCCAATTCCCCCTGTTCTCCTCCGTGGCATTCTAATTTGGATGCATGGCCAATGCTTCATGGAAGGAAAGCGACTGGAGTCAGATTTGGCGGATGCAGAACCGCCGATCCGGGTCGTCATCGCCTACAACGACCTTGCCGCTGGCCAACGGGCCATGCGCCTGCTGGCCGACGTCGGCAAAGCCTTGGGCGACGACATCGAGTTCCAACCACTCCCGTGGTCGTTTCACCTGTTCGTCGGCCAGCATTCCGCGCCCCGCTGGGATCAATGCACCGAAGCACCATGAGTACCTTACCGACTCCGCAAGACTCAGCCACCAGACCCAGTGCCGGCGCAGAGTCTCCGAGCTTGCCCAACGCCACGCCGGCACGACGACCTGCCGCCGTCGAACCGCGGGCGCGAATCCTCTACGTCGATGACGAACCTCAACTCAGGAAACTCGGCGCGCTGGTGCTGGTCCAGTCGGGTTACGAAGTGGACACGGCCGTCGATGGCGCGGAGGGCTGGGACGCGTTGCAACACGCGCATTACAATCTGCTCATCACCGACCACGAGATGCCCCGGCTGACCGGCTTGGAACTCGCCACGCAAGCGCGGCTCGCGGGAATGCGCCTGCCCATCGTGCTGACGTCCGGATCGGTGACTGTCCTGCGCGACTCGTCCGCCAACTGGCTCGAAATCGCCGCGTGCCTGTCCAAACCATTTGGTGCGGAAACACTTGTGAAGACCGTCGAGAGGACTCTTCGGACCGCCAACAATTTGCGCCAATGCAGCGGCGCAATGATGGACATCCTGGTACGGCTCGCCGAGATCCGGCCTTACCGGCACGGCGGAATCAACGAATGAGTCAACTCAACTGGTTCCCTCCGCCTCCTCACGTCGGCGGCTACGATTCTCGGTGAGAAACGCAGGTTGACTCAATTATTTCATCGGCCGCGCGCCAGGTGCGGCAAGGTCTGCCGTGCTCGCGCCGTCTTCATCTGCCGTTCGCCACGGTCCTCGCGAATGTCGCGGGATTGCGCGAAGTTGGCGTCGTGCTTAGGCCGCTTGCGGGCGAGTTCCTTACGGTTCGCGCCGAGCTTGTGCGCGGGCTTCAGAGCTTTTGTATCCACACGGAGTCGTTTCGATTGAAGTTATTTTTGCGTCGCCGAAGCGCGGGCGGGCGGTTTCACTCGACGGCTGACCCGCCGCGCGCCTGGGCAGTGGTGGCATCATGAGACTTTAGGGCTATGCACTTGACTCAACCGGCATCAACCCGTTGTGGTTTGGCGGAT
>CAZZAQ010000135.1:7600-9041 GCA_964652165.1 uncultured Bifidobacterium sp. | reverse complement strand
GCCCGCTCTGCGCGGGCGGGGCCATCGCAGCGCGATGGCCCTACCAGTCATAGCACTGTCCGGATGCGCCCGCTACGATCGTCGGTATTACGATCGATCCACTTCGTGCATTCAGGGCACGATTTCCAAGTGCTACCAGCGCCGGTAGCGCAGATTTTCAATCTGCTGTATCGCCGACTTGTAGTCGGCAGGGCGCGCGGCGTCGCGGCGCGCTCTGAAACGTCGAACGCCCCGCAGATTGCAAATCTGCGATACAGCAGAGTACAACTCTGCGCTACTTTGGTTGAGGCTTCGCCGCGCTGGGAGAAATACGGGCCAAGCAAAACGCGGACGGCCATGTCCGCGAGAGTGGAAAGGTAAAACGTAAAAAAAGAAAACGCGGACGAATTGTCCGCGTTTCCGTCATTAGTTCGCTTGATCGGATCGTTTGCGGCGCCGCCCCTATGGAAGGATAAAATGGCAGCTTCCGTTGTCATCGCCACGGTCGATCAGCTGGCGCAGACCCGACGTGTTTACGGCTTGCACACTGCCATCCGGCGACCCAATGTTGCCCGACTTGCCGTGGCCGTATTTAGACTGGTCGAGCCATTGGGAGGTCGCGGGGGCATTCCTGGTGCTTTGACCGCGGCCGTTGCACTGAGGCAGGCCCGTCATCCCGGACGAACAATCCGATATTGATTGATAGTCAAAATTCCGATCGATGATGAGGATGTGCTCTTGCGCGTTTTCAAACGACCCTCGGCCTAACGTACTGAGATATCCTGCGTCCGTGCCGATGCCAAAGCTGCAGGATTTGTTCTGGTAATTGGCGTGCAGGAATCCACCCTGGGGGTTCAACGTCCAATCCGAGGCTTCAATCTTTTCCTTGTCCGACGGGCATTTGAGCACCTTGGGCGAAACAAGCTCGTTGGAGATCCATGAGTATTGGAACCAAAGATTGTTTTTCAACGGATGGCCCAAGGTTCCTTCGCCATTCCCGTTCGACCAGGGAACACGGTAGTGCAGGTTGCCGGCCTCGTGGTCATTGACCCAGACGACAAATGCCAAGGCCACTTGTTTCATGTTGCTGACGCAGGCGGCGCGCTGAGCGCGGGCCTTTGCCTTGGCGAGGGCCGGCAGCAAAAGCGCGGCGAGGATCGCGATGATGGCGATCACCACCAGCAGTTCGATGAGGGTGAAGCCGAAGCGTTTTTTCTGGAGGTTTTTCATAGCGGTGTCTGGGTTCAGTGAGACGATAAGTGATGTTCAACCACTGTCAATGTTTTTGGCGGCGGAGCCGTTTGCGCGGCAGCGACGCCCCACCGTACGACGCAGCGGAAGGCACCTTATTCCAGGTGCCTTCCACTGAAATCATCAGAAACATCCGCTTACGGGAACTGCAGCGTCACCGTCGCCGGATTGACGATGCTCTGGACCGCCGCCGTGACCTGCTTTTGGAAGC
>CAZZAQ010000135.1:0-7590 GCA_964652165.1 uncultured Bifidobacterium sp. | reverse complement strand
GCGGCCGAGGATGTCCTTCGAGCGGTTTGCCCTGTCGCCCAGGCCGATGTTGCCTGCGGTCCTGTGGATGCCCACGTCCCAGAACGCATCCGTATTCTGCGGCGCCGCGGTGAATTGCAGCACGCCGTTCTGTGTCGGCGTCGTGGCGCCCTTGAGGACGTTGCGATCGCCTGAAAGGATAGTCTGCGGTTTGGTTTCTTCGGCTTCGTGGCCGAAGAAATAGCTGATTTGGCCGTAGCCGCCGGCGGGATTCTGCATTCCACCCGGAGCGGTGGGATCCCAACTGGTGGCCCTGGTTTTGTTGGCGTCCCCGTTGCAGACCAGAACCTTCGGCGAAGTCAACTCGTTAGAGGCCGACCTGAAAGCGTCGATCACGGTTCCGATGGGCATACCGGGGGGGGGAGGCAGCGCCCCTGCAACGATGCCACCGTCGGCCGTGGAAACCGCCCAGGGAAACTTTTCCTGATGGTCGTTGGACCACATGCGGAAGGCCAAGCCAATCTGTTTGAGATTGCTGACGCAGTTGATGCGCTGGGCGCGCGCTTTGGCTTTGGCCAGGGCAGGCAGCAGAAGGCCCGCCAGGATGGCGATGATGGCAATCACGACGAGCAACTCGATGAGCGTGAAAGCCCGTAGCTGTTGTTTACTGGTTTTGATCATAGCGTGTGTTTTGTCGTTCGGTCCGGGTCGCGCAGCATTTAACTTAACGTAAGAATCGAGTGTCAACTCGTTTTCCAAAGAAAGTTTAGCAACAGCGGTGCCATCCTGTGACAGCCTGCAACCCGCTGGAAATGAGCAACATTACCGGGAGCGCGCGCGGAACGTGTGAAAAAAACACGCATAATGCGTGAGCCTCGCGCTCAAGCCAGCACCCCATGAACCTCGTAGCAGCCGACGTGAGGAGGCTCACTTTTTTTCGGGGAAAGGAAGTCAGAGCCTCCTTACGTCGGCTGCTACGGTTCAGGGGCTCAATGCGCGAAGATTTGCTTGGGAGAATTCTTTGAAGCGGGGAACCCATCGCTATTGGAGCTGGACTTTCTTAAGTCGGAAAAAGCAACTGCTGCCCATCGTCGAAAGATTGCTGATGACCATCGGATTGGCCATGTTGGGTTGCGCTTCCATCCACATGCCTCCGATGAGGGTGGATTTGGTCTCCAACGCGTACCCGTAACCGCTGGGCCAGGAAATGCGGACGGAAGTAGCGCTCGGCTTGGAAACAGTGAGTCTCGGCACCGGGTTGGTCAGGACTGGAGCAACGCCATACACACGAACGTCCATCTCCAGCCCGAACGCGACGTCTTCGGCGCCGTTGGGGGGCAGTGGCGCTCCCTGGCACACAGCCACGGCAATCCAGTTTATACCGGGGAAGAGCGGGACGTCGGGCGGGACTGTCACATTGTCATTGGTCACACAGGTCGGGTTGGCAACGTTTGCGGTGGCAAGGGTTGTATCGGTAATGGGATCGTTGCGGACGCCTGGCATATTCACTCGCAGCAACTCTTTGCCATTCAGGAAAATGACAGCACCGTCGTCGAGGATGTACCGGAGCTTGAATTGCACGGTGCCGTTGGTGACATTTGAGGGCAGCATGATGGCGCGGCGGAACAGGGTCGGCTGGTCCTGGATAGAGATTTCGGTGCAGAGGGTGTCGCCGGCGCAATTCAGGATTTGCGAGAGCGGATCCTTGTACAGGATGCCGCAGCCGTTGCCCCAGTACGCCGGATCCAGGACGAAGTTGGTCGCCATCCACGGCAGCGTGTAGATGTTTGTCCCCGTGAAGGCATTATACAGGAAGTACTGAGCAAAGAAGTCCCACGCATCGCTCGTCTGCATGACATTCGTCGTCGTCGGCCAGGAGACGCAGATTCGGCTGTTTGGGGCGATGACGTTGTTCCGGGCGTCGCGCACATTGTTCACGGTGATGCAGTAATTGGTTCGGATGTGCCAGTTAGTGGTGTTCATCGTCAACGTGACCGTGGGAGCGATGCCGGGAAGTGGGAAAGTGCCCGGGTTGCATTGGACGTTGGAGATGCCGACGACGATGTTGCTTTGCATAAGAACGACACTGAAATTGGTGGCGCTCTGAATGTTCACGGTCGAGGTCAGCAGATTCTCGTTCCACGCAATCTGGATGCGATTGGTCCGCGTTGCTTCCTCAAGAACGATCGCGGTAAGCATGAGCGGTCCGGACTTGTCGGTGGCGGCCGTCACGGTGGACGTGGTGCTGATGACGGTATTGACGCCGTTGGAGGCGACGCACCGGAAGACCACCGTCCCAGCGGCGCTCGGCGTATAGGTGTACGATGGGTTGGTGGCTCCAGGGACATTGATGAAGGTGCCGGACCCGTTGTTCGTCTGCCACTGGAAAAGCCCCGGTCCGCCTGCAACCCCAAAGTTGAGGATGACGCTTTGGCCGACGGTGGTGGAGAGCTGGCTCGGGGGCTGGGAGGTGATGGTAAGGGCGGTCGGAACAATGGCCGTGAGGCTCAGGCCGTGCGTGATGTCCGAACTGCCCGTGCCGACTTGGTGCACTTCCACCGCGATGACATTGTCGCCCACGACCAGCCCGTTGGTCATCGCCATGACTGTCGGCTCGTAAGCCCCTTCGGCGGCCGGCCCGCCTGTCGCCGGCGTGGTGTAAAGCGGATCGGCCGGTACCCGGATTAGAGCCACCTGGTTGCTGTTCAGGTAAACCACGCAGCCGTCATCGACGAGGTTGGACATCACCAGGGTCAGCGGCCAGATGAAGTCCGACGCGGCCATGTTGAAGTGCGCCCGGAAATAGTAGGTGATGATCTGATCGTTGTAAGGGCTAATGATCGTGTTGAACGGGTAAGGATACACGTCGAGGGCGCCAGCAAAGCCCCCCAGCAGGCCCATGCCGGAAGGCCAGCCGGTGTCGGGAAACGTCCGGGACCGCCACGCCCGACCTTGATCCGTGCCCGAGGCATTGTATCGCCACGAGGTGGCTGTGAAATCGATCAATTGCACCCGGCGCTGCGCCTGGGCGCTTGGGGCGCCGAGGCCAAACACGATTGCGGTCAAAGCCGTCGCGAGAAGGAAAACGGCACTGCTGGATTTTCGCATAGCGTTCAATTCGTTTGCTGATTGTTGCTGTCCCATCACGTACGGGGCACGGTTGCCAATTCTAGCTGTATCCGTGCCAGTTGCCCGTGCCTGTCTTCGGCCCGGAGAGCGTTCGGTTGGGTGGCTGCTTCAAAAGGAGCATGGTTCGGGCCATTTGGCAATCGACTGCTGCAAGGTTTTCAGGTCTTTCTGGGTTGGCACTGGCCAACCGCCGCTGCGGCCCAACGTCCTTTGATCCACCTTCCGGCCCGCCCTTGCCTGGGAGCAGTCGGCGCGACCAGCCACTTCATCCCAAGGTCTCCTGCCCTCAGCCGCACGGGAACGAGCACTTAGTGAACCGCTTTCGTCAACGAATTTCAAGTCCTCTTTTCTCCCCGGCGAGGGTAGGTCAGGGGTCTCGCCAGCCTGCTCTGGGCGCGCCGGCATCTTGCCGGCGAGTAGCTTGGGTGTGGGTCGAGAAGTACGCCGGCAAGATGCCGGCGCTCCCAGGGGGACGATTCACGGGTTCAATTCACGAACGATCGTTTCAGTTCTCGCCGCGGGAGTCCCCTCTTATTAGCACCCCGCTTCAGCGGGGTGTTGGGACGGACGGGAGGAGAAACCGTTTCAACGGTTTCTCGCACCGTGTCGAAACCGTTGAAACGGTTTCGAGGGCTTCCGGCGCGCATACACCCCGCTGAAGCGGGGTGCTAATGAGATCGGCGCTTCGACGAACAATACGACTGTGAAATATCCAGGTCAGTCCGCTGCCCTTTCACCTACTGAACGTACAGGCACGAGGGCCGCAGCCGGCCTACCCAGCGATCGGGCAGGCGGCGGTCCAATGAGCCCGGGAACGGGGGTTCGCGCTCCACGTGGCCATCCGCGAAAGCGGCGTTGGCCCACCGTCGGTGCCGGAAGTGGGCCGTGGCTTCGAAGGCGTTCGTGCTGACGTAAAAGAACT
Organism: uncultured Bifidobacterium sp.; assembly: GCA_964652165.1. Lineage (GTDB taxonomy): Bacteria > Verrucomicrobiota > Verrucomicrobiia > Limisphaerales > JADJPG01 > DASTLJ01. The sequence continues at coordinate 3,560 of CAZZAQ010000135.1, read as the reverse complement.
CTTCGAGCATCGGGTTGGCGGGCGACGCGGGCGCCTGGAAATCGTTCACTTGCGCCGCGTCCGCGAACAGCACGGTGTCAGCGGGGCTCGAGACCTTGTTCAGGCTCACGCCGGACAGATGACGGTTCATGCCGTAACCCCACGACGCGCCGCTGGCCTTGAGCTTGAGATGGGCAAACGAATAATCGAACGCGGGGCAAAGCTCGACTCCCCGGCCCAGGAGATACGGGTGGAGCGCGCCGGGCGCCGGATCGAACGCGCGCGAACCTTCGTTGGCGCCGTTCCAGCGTTCCAGCCAGCCGAACCACCAGAGGTCCCCGCCATTGGTCGCGCCATTGTGGTAGCGGAAGGAGTGGTTCTCGTGATCCTCGAAGTAAAACTGGGCGGCCAGCGCGAGCTGGCGGAGATTCGAAGCGCAACGCGCGCGGTGCGCGGAGTCCTTGGCCTTGGCCAGCGCAGGCAAGAGCAGCGCCGCCAGCAACGCGATGACGGCGATGACAACGAGAAGTTCGATGAGTGTAAAAGCGCTCCGTGCCGGCGAGCCGCGAGGTAGGGCAGGCGTCTCGCCTGCCCAGCGCCGAAGGCGCGCCGCCGTTTGGCCGCTTCGCGGCCAGGGCAGGCGAGACGCCTGCCCTACGCTTTCGATTCTCGCCCCTCGACTCATTCTCATGGCCGGTCGGCGCGGACGCGGTAAAAGCGGTTGGTCACAGCGGCCACGAAGGCGTCTTCCAAAACGATGTTTGTCGAGGCCGGCGAAACCACGGTCTGGAGGGAAACAAAGTTCGTCAGATCGGCGCCGCGCTGCAGTGTATAGCTCCAGTTCGTGCGTCCGGCGAACTGGACGCGGGCCAGTCCGCTCGTAACGCGAATCGCCAGGCTCCCGACGGGTGGCGCCGGAGTGGTGACGACGACGTTGTCGATGGCGCCGCGAGCGAGGATGGATCCGAATGCGTCGCCCGCGTCGTTATAGGAACTAATCGAAAAGGCATCGACGCGGAAATCGGTGAAGTCGGCGGGGAGCCTCACGGTTTGAATCGGGCCGAACGAGGCGCCGTTGCGCGTCATCGTAGTGACGAGGGTCTGGTTGCTCGCGGTGTAGGCCAGCGCCACGCGGAACAGTTCGTTGGCCGGCATCTCCAGCGGGAAGCTGAAGCCGGGGATGAACTGGTTGTTGCTCGACACGATCGCGGGGGAGACGGTGGCCTCGATGATGTCAGCCGCGGGGAAATAATCCCACTCGACGAGATTTGGCGAGTCCCGTCCGCTGCCGCGGCTGAACGCGGCGTCGCTCGCCGATGCGAGTCGGAGCAAGCCGACGGCGATTTCAAACGTAGACGGCTTGGCGGAGTTGACACCGGGTTGAATGCTCAGCAGCCGCAGGTCGAATTGAATCGTAAAGTCGTGGCTCTTACCGAGAATGGTACCGAGCGAACGGAAGCAGTAACTGTTCGGCCGGGCGGAGTCCCAGGTGACTTCGAGCGTTTGGTTCGTCGAGTTCCAGGAGAACAACGAACGGTCGCCAAACGTGCGCCAACCGCGCTCGGCGGGTGGAGAAGCGAAGTCCTCGGTGAAGACCGCGGCGTTGCCAGACCAGACGCCGAGAAGGCCAACTATGAGGACGAAGTGCGTCGCGTGGCTCCCCCTCACCCCGGCCCTCTCCCCCTCGGAGGGGGAGAGGGAGAATCGCCGGCCGCGCGACGGCAAAACATCAGTCGCCGGAGTTTCGAACGAGCATGCAGCAGCTCTCCCTCTCCCCCTCCGAGGGGGAGAGGGTTGGGGTGAGGGGGAACGGGACGGGCGCACGTTGCTTACCTCCGCTTATCGCACAGGCGCGCCGCCAAAGCGCGGCATGCGTGAAACGGACGCCACCGCGTCGATCTCGCTTCTGCCGCTGAGCACGTCGATGCGGATGAAGTTGACCTCGGGAAGGAACACCGCCTGCCCCTGCGAATCGACCGCCCATCCGACATCGTATGGCGTTCCACCGGCGGAGCCGTTGTAGAGCGCGCGGATGTCGTCGAGCGTCGCGCCCGCAAATTCGCTCAATGCCAGTCCGGGCAGTGGCGGCAGATGGGGGTCGCCGGAGCCATCTGTGGGAAGCGGGCCATCGACGACTGGCGCCAGCGCCGGATCAAGCGTGAAGAAGTCAATCCCATCGCGGCTGACCGAGACGCGGGTCTCGCCCGGGTTGAATCCGAACAGCGAGCCGTCGGTGGCCGGTGTTCCAATCCAATCGAACGTCGCCGGATCGAACTCGTTGGTGATGATGAAGCCGGAGTTGCCGAACAGGATGAAATCGTAGCCGTGAAGGTTGTTCGGGTGATTGAGGATCGGTGTGTGAAACTTCAGCACAAGCCAACCACCCGCGCCGACAGAGACGATTTGGTTCGTGCCGTAAGGCGGGTTGAACGGGTCGGTCGCCTCGCCGAACGGGTTGGTTTGAGTGGGCGCGCCCAATGCGGCATCGGGATTGCGGAAACGCGGCGAGGTGCCCGCGCCCGGTTCGTAGCGGACGACGCTGTCCGCGAAGTCCGCGGCGCGCGCGATGAGGACGGTGCTGGCGAGGGCCAGCACGAGGAGAGGGACGGATTTCATGCGACTGGTCTCATTCTGTTTGGCCCGCCGATAAGGGACGGGCCGGGTTGCGAGTTGAGGAGACCAGCGCAGAGCCTGAAAATAAAAAACCTTCAGACCCCGACGAAAGGAGGCTGAAGGCAGTCTGCAAACTCCGCCGAAAACAGTCCGGCGGACTGGCCTCATCCTTCTCTTTGACGGAGAAGCCGGCTCCGGGGAGCGGAGCCGCGACGAGCACAGCCGGACCGGTATCCTGACTTGGGGTTCTGCCTCGCTCCCGCCTTCCCGGCCGCTCGCGCGGCCAGTGGCCTGTTGGGAGTTCGTCACCCGTTACAGTGGCGCAACCGTCCCCGATTTACACGGGGTTCCCTGTCATCTGGCTGTGAATTTAAGCGGGCACTTGTCGTGTCCGATGTTTTCAAAGAGCGGTGCTGTGTTAGTTTAGTCCCAGCTCCATGCCAAGCACAAATTGTTGGAACATTCATTGGCGGGCGCATCCGGCCAGTACCACCAACGTAGGGCAGGCGTCTCGCCTGCCCGGCCAAGCGAAGCGAGGCCTTGGTGGTGCGAACGCCGCGCCGTTCGGCGCGGCAGGGCAGGCGGGACGCCTGCCCTACGTTCCCGGCGCGGCCTCGCCCGTGGTCGCACCTCCAAGCTGCGCCGTGCTTTGGTGGCGCGGCGCAGCGACGATCCTGTCCGCCATCGCGGCGCTCGCTGTGTGGTCGTCACTGGCTTCGGCGGCGCCGGCCGCGGTCTCCTATCGCGAAGACCGAATCCTGATCATTCCCAAAGCCGGGCACGAAGCCGACCTCGACCGCGCGCACGCCGTCGTGGGCGTGAGGATTTACCGCAAGCTCACCGGCCTTGGAAACATCCACATCCTCCAACTGCCCAAGGGAGCAGACCCGCGGGTGCTCGTCGAGCGCTACCGTCGCGGCGGGCACGTGGAAACGGCGGACCTCGACTACAATGACTGGCGGCCGGCG
>CAZZAQ010000134.1:0-9080 GCA_964652165.1 uncultured Bifidobacterium sp. | reverse complement strand
ACGAATTCAGTGGTGGGAAGCTTCCCCCGGCGGGAGGCGGATTTGAAAGCTTTTGATTTGAGGGCCGAAGATTTCCTTGAACGACATCGAAAAAATACGCTCCAATGGCCGTCGAATGATTTGACGGGCGGGTTGTGATTCGTTAACCATCCGTCAACCGGGTCGCGCCGGCGGGAACCTTGTGATGCACGTTCCGATCTGTTTGTTAGCTGAATCCGACCTCATCTATGTCTTGCGCAACGCCACCTTCGAGGGCAAGGCGGTCATTGTCGTCCTCGTGGTCTTTTCCATTTTCGCCTGGTCGGTGATGGCCGGCAAGGCGCTGCAAATGCGCCGGGCCAAGAAGCTCAATCATTTGTTCGACGCGGAATTCCGCACCCAGAAGCATGTTCTGGAGGTGTATGACCGGCGGCTTCAGGTCACGGATTGTCCCCTCTTCGCCGTGTACCAAGAGGGCTGCCGGGAACTGGACAACCGCCTGCGCACCCCCGGCGGCAGCGCGCGCAAGGACCACGTATCGCTCAAGGCGATGGAGCACGTTCAGCGCGCCCTCGAACGCATCGTCGCCCAGCAATCGCTCAAGCTGGAGTCGGGCTTGATCACACTGGCCAGCGCGGTCAGCGGCGCGCCGTTCCTCGGGCTGCTGGGCACGGTCTGGGGCGTGATGAGCGCCTTCAGCTACGTGGCCATGGCGAAGAAGGCCGACCTGGCGACGATGGCTCCGGGCGTTTCAGCCGCGCTCATTACTACCGTCGCGGGCCTGCTTGTGGCCATCCCCTCGATGTTTGGCTACAACTGGCTTGTCCACACCCTGCGCGTGCTCACGGTCGAACTGGACAACTTCGCGCAGGAACTCGTTTCGAAGATCGAGACCGAATACCTCCAGGACGAAGAAAGTTGACATGAGACGTTTTTCACAACGGAGCGCATTTGCCGGTGGGGCGAGCGTCCTCGCGAGCCGTTTCCGCTAACATGAGACGCTTTTCCCAACGGAGTGCGCTGGTGACGCTGGCGGAGATCAACATTACTCCGCTGCTCGACCTGGCCTTCGTGTTGCTCATCATCTTCGTCATCACGACGCCGCTTCTCGAGCAAGGGCTGAACTTGAAATTGCCCGCGGGTAATATCCCGGATAAAAAGCAAATCGATCCGAGAAACGTACGGACCGTGGAGGTGGACCAGTCGGGAAACTACATGATGGCCAAACGCCCGATGCCACTCGATCAAATCATCAATCAACTGAAGCTCGACCGGAGCAGGAACCCCCAAATCCTCGTCTATATCCGGGCCGATGAACGCGGGTCGTTGCGTCACACCACCGCTATTTTGTACCAACTGGAACTGGCGGGCATCGATCAAGTGTCGATTCGGACCGATCCGTCATCTCGTTGAACATGAACGCTTTGGATACATGCCCAGCTTCTAGCGCGGCCCGCCTGGTAGCCGCCGGCGTGAGGAGGCGGATGGATACTACGGGGAGACGAGTCCGCCTCCTCACGTCGGCGGCTACGGCCCAGGGGGAAAACGGATTTGCCTCCTCATATCGGCTATTGCGGCCCAAGAATTGCTTGGATCAAACTGAATTGCCATGACCCGGCTGGAAAAGAAATGTTTCCTGGCTTCGGCGGCCCTGCACGGGCTGCTGGTGCTGGCGATCCTCTTCGGCGCGGCGTTCCTCGGGCCGTCCAAGGAAAAGTCGCTGCCGAACCGCATCAATGTCGTTCCTTCGCGGCTGGTCGATGCGGCCCTGGCGGGAGGCGGAGGCAATCCGAACCTTCCGCGCACCGACGACCAGGTGAAGGGGAACAGCCTGAACCCGGCGGACTCCACGCCCGCGCCACTCCCTCCTCCGCCCAGGCCGCCGGAAATCGTCCGTGCGCGCACCGTGCCGCAGCCGCAGGTCCGCCCGGAGCCTGTCCGCCCGGAACCGTCGAAGACGCCGGTGGTCAGGCCTCCCGAGATCCCGAGGCCCAACGCCACTGTGAAGACGCCGGCGCCCACGAAGCCGACGCTCGATCTCGTTCCCACAGTCCGCGGCCCCAACCCAAAGGACAAAGCCAAGGCCGAGGCCCAGGCCCGCGAAGCCGCCCGGCAGCAGGCCGAATACCGCCGCCGAATCGTCGATAAGCTGGATGAGGTGGCCTCGGGGCTTAAAGCCGGCTTCGAAGGCGGCACGAAGGTCGAAGTTGGCGGAGACGGCCGTGAGGCTTACGCGAACTACGCCTTGCTCGTCCAAACGGTATACGACAACGCCTGGCACGTGCTGCCCGATCTTGCCATCCAGGAGTTCGCTGTAACTGCTGAAGTCATCATCGCGCGCGACGGCCACATCGTCAGCCAGCGCATCGTCCGCCGCTCCGGCAATGCCGCAATGGACCGTTCCGTGCAGCGCGCGCTCGACACGGTCAGGAGCACCGGCCTCAGCCCTTTTCCGAAAGAAGCGCGTGACGACGAGAAAACTTTCAATATCAATTTCAATCTCAAATCCAGAAGACTTACAGGATGAAACGAACCCTGGTTCTAGCAGCCCGTTCAAAAACTGTAGCGGCGCTCTGTGAGCGCCGAATAAAGTGCAGATTTCGGCCGAAACTCGGCGGTCACAGACCGCCGCTACAGCCGCACCTGGTGTTTTTCAACGGGCTGCTAGCCGTTTGCCTATCCGCCATGTGGGCCACCATGCCTGCGGCTCTCTTTGCTGCGGAGCCATTTAACATTGAGGTGATCCGGCGGCCGGGCCCGCTTGGCTTCCTCGAGCCGATCCTTGTCCATGTCACGGGCTTCACCGGCGAAGCCGACTCCGTGCTAAAGAACGACCTGCTCTTCATGGGCGTCGTCCACAAGCCGCTCGAGGAGGCCAAGTTCCTGATCAACGGCAACGCCTCCGCCGGCCGCGCCGAGGCGCGCGTGCTCGAAAAAGTGACCAAAGGCCTGGCGCACGAAGCGGCGTTCACCGCGTCGAGCCAGCGGGCAGCCGTCCACGCGCTGGCCGATTCCATCGCCAAGGCGCTCACCGGCCTGCCCAATATTGGCATCGCCCAGACAAAAGCCACCTTCAAGGTCGAGCCGTCCCGCGGCCAAAGTGAGGTGTACATCTCGGACTACGACGGTTTTGGCGCTCAGGCCGTGACGCAGGACAAATCGATCGTCTCCGCGCCGTGCTGGGCGGGGCGCGGGATGTTGGTTTACAGCTCGTATAAGCTGGGGAATCCATACATTTTCTCGCACGTCCTCGGCACCGGCGTCCGGAACGCGGTGGCAAAACATCCGGGCAACAACTACAGCCCCGCTGTCTCGGCAGATGGCCGGCGCGTGGCGATGATCCTGAACATGAACGGCACCCCGAACCTTTATGTCGCGAACATCGATGGCACCGGGCTCAAGCAGCTCACGCGCAATCGGCACGGCGACGCTTGTCCCTGCTGGTCGCCCGACGGCCAGACGATTTGCTACGTGTCGCGCGCGGGCGGGTCGCCGTCGCTCTACAAAATTTCGGCCTCCGGCGGCTCGCCTGCGCCGCTGCGCACCACCTTTGCCCCGGGCCCGACGGAGCCGGATTGGTCGCCGGACGGCAAGTGGATTGCGTTCACCGCGCAGGTCCGCGGGTTCACGCTGTTCATCGTGCCCGCGGCCGGCGGCGAAGCCATCGAGCTTGTGCCCGGGGAAGATCCCTCCTGGGCGCCCAACTCTCGCGCATTATTGTTCTGCCGCGGACCCGACCACGCCAAGCAGTTGTCTCTGCTTGACGTGCCGACGAAAACGGTAAAACCTCTCGCCCGCATTTTTGAGAGCAACTCACAACCGAGTTGGGCGAAATGAAGGCTCTCCGAACCTCGGAATCGCATATGAAAATAGCAAGACCCGCTCCCCTGATCACCGTCGCACTGACGGCCCTCTCACTCGGTTTCGTCGGCTGCAAAAATGGCGTACAAAAGCCTACCACTCTCTATGGAGCTGGAGCTTCCCGCGGCATCGCGGGGGACGACCGAGGAGGCCCGATCATCGGCAATGCCCCGGTTCAGCCCGACCGCGGCCCAGTCATCACCGAGGCAACCCCCTCAACGAACCTGGAATCGGGCCAAGGCATCAAGCAGCCCGACCGTAATTTCGGGGATTGGTTCCCGAACACCACTGAATTCAAGGACCAGACCGTCTTCTTCGATTACGACAAGGCCAACGTGAAGCCGAGCGAAGTGCCCAAGCTCAAGGAAGTGGCCCGTCGCATGAAGACTTCTTTCCCGGGCAAGGCCCTCCGCATCGAAGGCCACTGCGACGAACGCGGCACCGAGGAATACAACCGCGCCCTGGGCGACAGACGGGCGCAGGCCATCCGCGAGTTCCTGGCCAGTGAAGGCTTCGACCCGGGCATGATGCCCACGACCACCTTTGGCGAAGACAAGCCCTCCGACCCCGGCCACACCGAAGCGGCTTATTCGAAGAACCGCCGCGGCGAATTGGTCCTGCTGTCCTCTCGCCCGCAATCTGGAGAGCAACTCACGACCGAGTTAGGCGCAACGAAGGCTCTCCGAAACCCGGAGTAGAATATGAAAATCGCAAGACCCGTTACCCTGATCACCGTCGCATTGATGGCCCTCTCACTCGGTGGCGTCGGCTGCAAGAAGAACGTGCAGGGCCGCGAAACTATTTTGGGACGTGGAGCTGGACGCGTAGGGGGGGACGAAGCGGGCAGGATGCTCGGCAATACTTCTGCGGTGCCCGATCGTGGCTCCATCGGCACCGAGGCGACCAGCCCAACCCCCCTCAGCAATCCGGGAGAAGGCATCAAAGCCGCCGTGGGTGATTGGGAGAAATGGTTCGCCAACCCCAACGAATTCAAGGACCAGACCGTCTATTTCGATTTCGACAAGTCCAACGTGAAGCCCAGCGAAGTCTCCAAGCTCAAGGAAGTGGCCCGCCGCATGAAGAGTTTTCAGGGCAAGGCCCTCCGCATCGAAGGCCACTGCGACGAACGCGGCACCGAGGAATACAACCGCGCCCTGGGCGACAGACGAGCGCAGTCCATCCGCGAGTTTCTGGCCAGTGAAGGTTTCGACGCGAGCATGATGCCTACGATCACCTTCGGCGAAGACAAGCCCGCCGACCCCGGCCACAACGAGGCGGCCTACGCGAAGAATCGCCGCGGCGAGTTGGTGCTGCTGTCGCCGACTGGCTCGAATTAAGGTTCATCACTGAACTCCTGGGACGTTCGGCGGGAGCCTCTCAACGCCATCGGCGTACCGATTCAAAGGCCAGAGGGGTGACGGCTCGCGAGGACGCTCGCCCCACCCTCTGAACGCCAACGGCGTTCCGTCTCAAAGCCCAGGGTTGGCGCCACGCGCCTACCCTGGGAAAACGGCCGGAATCTTTTCAACCCCAACGGGGTTGCGGCCCGATGACGGCGCTTGGACGCAACCCCGTTGGGGTTGAGATCCTCTGCGCAATCCGAACCCAGGGTAGCCTGCGGCAACCCTGGGCTGGAGGACAGAACGCCGTTGGCGTTCCCGGAAAAACCGTGATGAAGTCGAACCAAGTCCCTCCAGCGCTCTTCCCATCTTTTCCGGCGACGCACTCGGCCTCGCGTAGCTGCGACCGTAAGGTCGCGGGCCGAAAGTGCTTCCAACGCGGAAGCGTTCCTGGCCTCTCGCCTTATCGCCCCGCGACCTCACGGTCGCAGCTACGCCAAACGGACGGCCGGAGAAGGTCATTTTTGCGCCGTAATCGCGCTTTACTATTCGGCGCTGGAGGCATAGCATTCTCAAGTTAGTTCAGTCTCGGTTCGTTTGCTGAATATGAATACGACATTGTTAGCCATGCTAGGCTGGCCTGAAATCATCGGAATCCTCGTCATCGTGCTGGTGCTCTTCGGAGCGAAGAAAGTGCCCGAGCTCATGCGCGGCATGGGCCATGGAATCAAGGAATTCAAGAAAGCCACACGCGAGGTGCAGGACGAAGTGCAGCGCGCCATCGAAGACGATCCCGAGCCGCCCCCGGCTCCGCGCAAGACCGCTTCGACCCCGGATTCCAGCGAAGCCACCGTTCCCAAGGTCTGACGTTTCCACCGACTCGTCCCGGCCATGGCATCTGAACAGGAGGGTTTGCCTCCTGATGTAGAATCTTACCCGGAGGAAGACGGGGGAGGTCCCGTCAAAACTTTCCTTGAACACCTCGAGGACCTGCGGTGGATGCTCATCAAGTGCGTCGCCACCGTGCTCGTGGCGATGCTGATCTGTCTCATTGGGGGCAATTACCTCGTCAAGATCCTCACTTGGCCGCTCACCGTGGCGGAACACTTAAAGCTGAGCCAGGACCAGTCGATCGTCGTCCACTTCGGAACAAACGTCGTCGGGCGCTTCTCGACGAACGACCTCCCTGCCGGCTTGTGGGGGACGAATCCACCGGGCTCCCTGCAAATCGTGCTCGAGCCCGCGGGCAGCAACCACTTCCTGAAGGTCCAGCCAGACCCGACGCCGTGGAAGCCGCCTTCGCGCGGCATCGTGAATCTCAACGCCTACGGCCCGCTGAGCGCCATTCTCGTGGCGATGAAACTGGCGCTCTACGGCGGCCTCGTCCTTTCGGCGCCCTTTCTGCTCTACTTCATCGGACAGTTCGTGCTTCCGGCGCTCAAGCTCAGAGAAAAGAAACTGTTGTACCAGATCGTTTCCTTCGGCAGCGTGCTGTTTTTCATGGGAGTGACGTTCTGTTACTTCGTCATCATGGCCGTGGCGCTCAGCGCCACCGTGCAGTTCTCCGAGTGGCTGGGATTCGGCTCGAGCGACTGGCGCGCCGAAGACTACATCAGCTTCGCGTGCAAATTCATGCTGGGCATGGGGCTGGCGTTCGAGCTGCCGGTCGTCATTCTCACGATTGTGAAGATCGGCCTGCTCGACTACGTGAAGCTGCGCAAATTCCGCTCCTACTGGATTGTCCTGTCGCTGGTCGTTTCCGCGTTCATCACCCCGTCGGGCGATCCGATCACGATGTTCCTCTTCGCCATGCCGCTCTGGGTTCTTTACGAGATCAGCGTGCTGGTCGCCCTCTATTGGGACCGCCGCGACCGCAAACGCGAGGAAGGCAAGCAGCGTCCGGGCGGCGGCGAAGCGAAGCCGCGGGAGTGAGTTGCGTGATGCGTGATGCGTGGTGCGTGACAGGCGTTGCATCAATCGAGAGCCTGTGGTACCGCCTTGCCCGTCGTACCTTCCGCCACACACCCCGGAACCCAGAACACGGAACCTGGAACTCGGAACAGGCATCACGCACCACGCACATCACGTGCCGTCGCAAATCGCGCTTTACACCATCCCGTTTCCCGTTACGCTCGCGCCAACAACAATCCATTATGCGCATCGCTGTTCTCCTTTCCGCCGCCGGCGCGTTGGCGCTGGTTGCTGGTTGCGCCGGCCCCGAAGCCAAGCTGGGCCGCGGCCTCAACAACACCTTCGAGTTCGCCCGCCTGGGCGAGATGCGCCGCGCGATGGAACAAACCGCCGCCTGGGACGGCCCGGAAACCGTGCCGACCACGGGCTTCCTCCGCGGGCTGAACCGCAGCTTTGCCCGCACCGGCATCGGTCTCTACGAAGTGTTCACGTTCCCGGTCCCGCCCTACGGCCCGGTGCTCGCGCCAAAGCACCGCATGTACCCGGACCCTTCCATTACGACCGTTGGCAACAAATCATGGGGCGGGCTGCGCCTGCCGGAAAACCACGTGTCTCCCGCCAGCTACAGGCAGGGTGTCGTCACGGACTCGATGTTTGAGCCTGACTCGACGCTGGGCTTCAGTAGCGGCGAGGCCTTCCCGATCGTGCCCGGCAGCCGCTTCCGCACGTTCAAGCCGTAAGCGCCTGATCGCGCTACGCCGGGGTTGACCCGGAGACACTTTCGCGCCGGCGCGGCCGGCCGGCGCCTGTTCATGCTCGCCGACCTCGAAAAGAAATCCCCCTGCAAGGTCAATCTCCTGTTGAACATCCTTGGCCCGCGGCCCGACGGCTTCCATGAACTGGAGACCATCCTGCAACCCGTAAAGGTTTACGACACGCTCCGCTTCACCCGCGTGGGACAGACTCTCGAGTTGTCGTGCAGCGATCAAACGCTGCCGACCGATTCGGGCAACCTCGTCCATCGCGCCGCGACCACTTTCCAGGAAGCTGCCGGCGCGCGCGACGGTGTCCGAATTTACCTGGAAAAGAAGATTCCACAGGCCGCGGGACTGGGTGGAGGCAGCGGCAACGCCGCCACGACTCTGCTCGGTCTGAACGAGCTGTTCGGCTTGCCCCTGTCCGCCGGGCAACTCCACGAACTCGCGGGGCGGCTTGGCTCGGATGTCCCGTTTTTCCTTCAGGACCAGCCGGCGCTGGCGACGGGACGGGGCGAGCACATCGAGCCGCTGGCGCCGTTCCCCGCCTTGGGTGGCGCCATGTTGCTGCTCCTCCATCCCGGTTTTGGCATCAGCACGGCGTGGGCTTACAAGCAGCTCACTCGCTTCCCCGCGGCGCTCAACGGCCAGCCGGGCCGGGCGCGAAAACTAATCAATCTCCTTCGTGGCGCCGATCTCGCCGCGGCCGGGCGCGAGTTCTACAACGCCCTCGAAGCGCCCGCGCTGGAAAAATTCCCGCTGCTGGCGCTCTTTCAGGAATTCCTTCGCGCGCAAGGCGTGCCCGTGACCCTGATGTCCGGGAGCGGCTCGACCACGTTTGCAATCGTCCGCACGGAAGCCGAGGCCCGCAAATTGGAGAGCCAGATTCAGGCGAAGTTCGGCCCTTGCTGGACTGCGGTCGTGCCGGTCTAAGCGCCATTTCTCCCCATGAATTGGAGGACGCGACAGTTGGTAGCCGCCGACGTGAGGAGGCGGAATTCGTGGAAGTACGGTCCCTCCGCCTCCTCACGTCGGCGGCTACGATCATTAGGGAGAAATTCGGGCTAACCGGAGCAAGGCGCTCAAGAAATTTCCCAGCCGGCCGAAGCATCTGTAGTGAAATCGCAGATGCCACGGCCGGGCTCCGGTCGGGTCGCCGCTCCCGTCGCGCCCCGGTTCTCCCAATTCCTTAGAGAACCGCCGGGTTCCTTGCGCCCGGCTGAAGCTGGGATGG
>CAZZAQ010000133.1:2442-9115 GCA_964652165.1 uncultured Bifidobacterium sp. | reverse complement strand
CGGAAAGGATTAAGATGTCGTACTCACCGACGGCGTATTCGGCTTCGATGGTGACGCCGAGGGCCTTGGAACGCTCACCCCCCGACGCAGCCTTTGGAGCGGCTGACAACGCCAGCCGCTCGTAGATTTTCGGCGCGCAGGGATTCTCATCAAAATACTCCACCAGCCTCGGCGCCGAATACGCGTCGAGGTGCTCCACAATCGATCTGTCCACTATGTCGATCTGCTCGCGTTGGATGAACGTCGGCACCGGCACGACGACCGCGAACTCCTTCGGGTCGCCCTGGTAGTCGTTCACCATCGTCAACGTCGTGCGGTCGCCCTCGCGCACCAGCACGACCTGCGACGCCTTGTTGAACAGCTTCGCGTCCGCTTTGCTCACGTAAAAGCCGCAGAAGGCGGACGCGCCTTCAGCCAGCGCCAGCGCGCACAGCGCCGCCGGCAGGATTGCCAGGGATCGGTTCATAGTTTGGTACTTTCAAGGTTTCGGTTGGATTGAAAATCACTTCGCGACGCCACGCGTAGCGCCGGCCCGGCAGCAGCCAGTCCAGCGCCGGGACGAGGAACGAGCAGGCCGCCAGGCTCCAGAGCAGGCCATTGGTCCGGAACAGCTTGAATTGCACGAACGCCGCCCCGAGCGCCACCAGCGCCGCGAACAGGATGCGGCCCGCGCGCGAATCAGGCGTCGTCTTCGGGTCCGAGATCATGAAGAAGGCGAAGAGCAACAGCGCGCCGTTCTGGAGCCGGTGGAACGGGATGCTCATCGGCTCGCCCAGCCAGAGCGAGCGGCCGAAGATCAGCGCGACGTACGCGGCCAGGAACGCCAGGGTCACATCGGCCCGCGCCGCCCGCGTCACCACCAACCCGCCTACACAGGCCATGAGGAACCCGAAGAACGCGCCGCTGCCCCATTGGCCTGGAGAGACCCAGACGCGTCCGTCCGCGCACAGCAGCAGGGCGACGAGGGCGAAGTTCGTCGGGTTAAAGAGGTGCTTGCCATTCCAGCGCAGCGCGAACTTGCTCGCGATGGCCGCCACGGCCGCCACCGCCGCGAGCCAGAGGGAATCGCTGCGCAACAGCAGGCAGAGCGACAGGGCGGAGATGAGCGCGCTCCGGGGATCGAACTCGGGAAGCTTGCAAAGCCGGGTGAAACTGAACTGGGCCAGCAGCGCCACCGAAAGAATGATTGCGGCGGCGGTCAACTTCACATCGAACCGCAGCCAGAACATCCCGTACGTCAGCAGCGCGGCGAGCGCGGCGATTTGGTACCACCGCGGATCGCAAGCAGACGGTCGGAACTGTGCAGTCTTCCGGTTCATTAACACGCAGCGAATGATTGGACGGCGAACCGGCGCCGGTTACTCCCGGATTTACTTCCGGGAGATGACAGACGCCGCGCCGAATCGTCCTCGTTAGCGCGCATACTTCATACGCGCCGTAGCCGCCGAGGTGAGGAGGCGGATGGATCCAGCGGGTAAACGAGTCCGCCTCCTTACGTCGGCGGCTACAGGCTGTGGGCGTTTCATGCGAGCTTTGAAATATCCAGGTTAGCCGCCGCGACCTCACGGTCGCAGCTACGCAAATCGAACCTCACCCCCTGCGCTGTCCCCGAGTTTCGAAGCGGGTGGTTGCCACCGTTCGGAATTCCGAGAGCAGTCGGGAGCGGGCCGGCAGGCCGAACAACAGGTCGATGCCCAGCCCAATCACGACCCAGAGAACAAGAAAGTACTTCTCATCCCACAATCCGGGCGCGCCCGAGCCCATCTTGCCGAACACAGCGATCAAGGTGAAGAAGACCACAAACAGCACCCACGGCAGGATGAGAATTCGCGCCATCGTGCTGGCCGCAGCGCGGTTGGACCGCCGGCTGTTCAAGCCGCGCCACATCCCGACCCACGCCAGCGTCACCATGTCCGCCGCAAACGCCACCATCCCGGCGACCCACAGATAAATGGACGAACTCTCCCGCCGCATCGCCATCAGGAACACGAAATCCGCCAGCAATACCACGAACATCGGCGCGGCGAACTGCCGCTCGAGCGCGAGCCATTGGCCGCGGACGATTTGCTTCACCGGGAGTGGCGTGGCCAGTAGCAGCTCGAGCGCGCCGCTCTGCCGGTCGGCCGAAAAGCGGCGGGTCGCCTCAGTCACCAGCCAGAGTTTCAAGACGGTGTGCGCGATCAACGCCGTCCAGATGTAGGCGAGGCTTTCCGTCCAGTCGCGCCGGTTCCGGGAGAGCAGCCCGGCCGTCCAGATCAAGACCCCCAACCCGAGGAACGCCCACACCGCAAAGCGCTTCATCCGGTCACGGCCCGCGAGCCAGAGGAACGGGTTGATCGCGAGCAGCCGCCGCCGCGCGGCCGCGCGCCATTCCGCCGAGCCGTGCCCGAGCCGGTGCCAGAACACGCGCCGCCGCAGCGCCGCCGGTGTCGCCGCCTTGTCCTGCCACGTCCGCGGCACGATGAGGCACGAGGCCGCCAGCAGGCACCAACTCATTGCATGCACGAAGATCACCGAGGTCTCGAAGAGCTGGAACACTTTGTCAGACTTGCGAATTTCTTCAAAGGCGCCCACGCAATCGAAGCCCGGACTCGGGATCAGAAACGCCGGATAGTATTCCCACAAGTGCAACCACTCGCAGATCAAGGCGCCGAATCCCGGCATCCCGCCGGCGAAGAAGATAATGATCAGGAACGCCAGCACCATCGCCCGCCGTTCATCGCGGCTGATCGCCGAACAGAACATCCCCACCGCAAGGGAGAAGAACAGGTTGTTCAACGACACGGCCACGACCCACTTGAAATCGCCGATGGCCACGCCTCCCGCCAGCAGCGGAATCGCCATCACGGGAAACAGCGCCAGCACGCCGTAGAACGCGTTGAGCGACGTTGCCGCCAGCTTGCCGACGACGATGTCGTAGCCCTTGAGGTCGGTGAGGAACAGCAGGCCGAGCGTCCCCTCGCGCTTCTCTTCGCTCAGGCAGTCCGCCGTGCGGAACACGCCGATGAGCAGAGTGTAGAAAAAGCTGGCGATGGCCAGCGGCACGAAAAGGTACATGCCAATCTGGCTCGGGTGGGCCCCCCGGCGGGTCAACAGCATCACGAAGCCGCCGATGGCCAGTCCGACTGCCGCCGCCCCGACGCGAATCCAGTAGGTGCCCCGCCGACGCGAGGCTTCGGTCAATTCGCGTTGAACGATGGGCAGAAACGTCATGCGGCGAGGACGGAGCGGGCCGCAGGGAGCGGCGCGGGGCTTCCATGCGCGTTCATGGACGCGGACTGTAGGCAGGGCGGCCGGGCTTGAAAAGGAAAGCTTGGGCGGGGAGGGGTGAAGCGTTGAATCGTTGAATCGTTGAATCGTTGAATCGTTATATCGGGCGCACCCGTGCCCGCTTCAGCGTTTCACCCGCATATTTCACAGTCGTATTGTAGGCCGAGGCGCCGGTCTCATTAACACCCCGCTTCAGCGGGGTGTATGCGCGCCGGAAGCCCTCGAAACCGTTTCAACGGTTTTGACAGGGTGTGAGAAACCGTTGAAACGGTTTCTCCTCGCGCCCCGGCCCGACACCCCGCTGAAGCGGGGTGTTAATGAGAGGGGACTACCCCGGCGAGAAACGTGTGAAATATCCAGGTTAAACACGTTCGGCGATCCAACGCTTCAACGATTCAACGCCGCGCCTCTCACGTTTTACGTTTCACGTTTTACGTTTTACGACTCCCCTGCTCCTCCCTACTCTGCCGCCATGAACGCCGCCATCATCGTCGCCGCCGGCCGGGGCGCCCGCATGGGCCCGGGTGTGGACAAACTGTTTCTCGAAGTCGCCGGAAGGCCCGTGGTCGCCCACACGTTGCAGCGCTTTGGCGAGGCGGGTTGCATCGATGAGCTGGTCGTGGTGGTGCGGGAGGAGTTGCTGTCGGAATTCGGGGATTTGGTGAAGGCCCTGCAACTGCGCAAGCCGTATCGGGTCGTTGTGGGCGGCGGCCAGCGCCAGGACTCGGTGTGGAATGGGCTGCAAGCGGTTTCACCACAAACCGAGATCGTCGCCATCCAGGACGGCGCGCGCCCCTGCACGCCGGTCGAGGTCATCGCCGCCACGATCGCCGCCGCGCGTGAAACCGGCGCGGCCGTCGCGGCCCAGCGGGTCACGGACACGATCAAAGAGTCCGAGGACGGCCGTGCCATCGTGCGACATCTCGAACGTTCGCGCCTCTGGTCAGTGCAGACGCCGCAGACGTTTCGGGTCGAAGTGATTCGCCGGGCGCTGGCAGCCGTTCGCCAGAAGGGGCTGACCGTGACGGATGATACGGCGGCTTGTGAACTCATCGGACAACCCGTGCGGCTGGTGGAAACGGCGGCGCCCAATCCAAAGGTCACCGTGCCCGCGGACCTGGCTTACATCGGGATGCTGTTGCGCTGACCAGGTTACCACTTCAGCCGCTCGGGGAAGAACTCCCGAATCAGTTCTTCGTAGAAAGGCATCAGCTTCGCCACGCCCGGCCGCTCATGGCTCTTGGTGTAGAGGTCGTAGGTGTTGAACGTCCGCACCCATTCGAAGAGCCGCCGATCCTTGTCATTCATCAGGTAGTCGTACGCCCCTTCGCGGTGCGCCGGGTAAAACGAGTGGTAGCGCAGCATGTAGAGGCCTTCCTCCGGCAGGTGATCCTTCGCGACGTGGTAAATGTATTCGTCGTGCCCCCAGGAAAGCTGGACCTTGTCCAGTCCGCACCCTTCCTCGTAAACGCCCAGGCGCGTCTGGTAGCGCGGGTTTTGTGAATCGGGATTGTCCGCGAAGTACGGGTGGAACACGATCGTGTCCGAGTAAGCGCAGCCGACCGGGAACGTGTCGCCCACCACCGCCCATTGCGGCTCGCCCCAGAGGCAGAGAATCTTTCCAAGGTCGTGAACGAGGCCCGTCAGGATGAACCAGCGCGGGTGCCCATCCCGTCGGATTTGCTCCGCCGTCTGAAGCAGGTGCTCAAGCTGAGACCAGTCCGTATCCGGGTCGCTGTCATCGACCAGCGTGTTCAAGAATTCCATGGCCTCCCAGACGCTCATCTCCCGGCGCGACCGCGACAGGAATTCCCGCTTCCTGGCCTGCACGAAGTCGAAGGTCTGATGCCGGTGATTCAGCCGGTAGAACTCGCGCACCGAAGGCCGCGCGTCCGCTTCGTAGTTGCGGAACTGCTCCTTCGTCTTGGTCGAGTCCGTGGCTTGGAACGGCTTGGCCTGCGCGCTGGCGGGCTGCGGGTAACGGGTCTTCAGGAAATCCTCCCACTCGTCGAGGTTGTCCAGCGGCTGGCGGCTGGCGGGCGGGGGCGTCGGCAGGTTCATGTCGGTGAAACGGCGATTGACTGTCAGATGCAGTACTGAATGCTGTCCCGAGACTAAACGTGAACCGCGTCCGAATCAAATCCGAAACTTGCCGTCCAAAATCCGCATGAAATTCAACCATGTCTTCCCGCTCATTGCTGCCGCCGGGCTGCTCGCCGGCTGCTCTACCCAGCGCTTTGTCGCTAGCTATACGGTCGACCCCAAGCCTCAGCGCGTCGGGTTCAGCGACCTCAAGCCCGTGGCCGATCCGAAGCAGGTCGCGCTGGTGTTCGACGTGCAGAACGAAAAGGGGCTCTTTCCAGAGGCAACCGCCCGGTTGGGACCCAAACTGGCGCGCGTCATCGAAGACTCGAGGCTCTTTGCCGGAATCGCCAAAGTCCCTTCGGCGACCACGGCCAAGCTCCAAATCACGCTTCGTGAAATGGCGGTCCTCTCGGGCGACGATCCCAAGAAATTTCCTGCCGGCTTGACGAGCAATCTTCCCAACTCGGAAGCCGCAGTGCTCTATTTGTTCTCGGCGAGTTTTCAAGCTTCTGGCCAGTCGCCCGTCAGCAAGGTGTACCACCACGCCATCCACGTCCTGAACAGCAAAAGTGGCTGGATTGACAACCAGCCGCCGATGACGGCGACCCATGCGCGAGACGTGATGTTGGAGCAACTCACGCTGACCTTCCTGCACGACCTTCAGATGGAGGGGAAGCTGTAGCCAGTAATCAGTAATCAGTAATCAGTAATCAGTAATCAGAGGGGGAACATACTCTGCTGCTTCAACTGAATACTGAATACTGAATACTGATTACTGATTACTTCCCCCCCGCCCTTGCCTCCACCGATCCAGCCCCACGGCCAGGATGATCACGGCCCCGATGACGATCTCCTGCGTGTACGTCGGCCAGTTCATCAGGCTCGAGCCGTTGCGTAACGTCTGGATGACCAGCGCACCAATCATCGATCCCGCGACACTGCCCGTGCCACCGCTCAAGCTGGCCCCGCCAACCACGACGGCCGCAATCATATCCAGTTCCAGCCCGACCGCCCCGGACGGGTCCCCTTGGGACAGCCGGGCCATCTGCATCAAACCCGCGCACCCGAAGAACAACCCGGCCAGCGAATAAATCAGCACCTTTTGCCACGGCACGCGGATGCCGGAGAGGCGCGAGGCTTCCTCGTTCCCGCCAATGGCGAAGACATGCCGGCCGAACGCCGTCTGTCGCATCACCACGGCCAGCGCAGCCGCCAGCCCCAGCGCCAGCCAGACGCCCAAAGGCAGAGGAAGGAAATGGTCGAGGTCATCGGTCATCATCAAGTCGCTGACTCGCGCGCCTTCTGGCGCGTTGACCGT
>CAZZAQ010000133.1:1242-2432 GCA_964652165.1 uncultured Bifidobacterium sp. | reverse complement strand
TATGATTGCGCGCGGCCCACTGGGCCACGCCGCGGCACACGCCCATCATGCCGAGGGTGACGATGAACGGCATCATCCGCGGCCAGGCGATGAGCGTGCCGTTGACCATCCCAATCACTCCCCCGGCCAGCAACGTCAGCGCGAACGCCGCGGCCGGCGGCAATCCCTTCACCAAGAGCGTCGCCGCCAGCACGCTGGTGAGCGCGACCGATGAGCCGGCGCTGAGATCGATTCCGCCGCTGACGATCACCAGAGTCATCCCCAGCGCTCCAATGGCGACGATCACCGTTTGGATGAGCACCGTTTTGACGTTGCTGACGCTGACGAACGCCTTGAACCCATCGTAAGAACACGCCCGCGCCGCCGCTGACCAGCCGTTGCCTTCTCGAACCCGCCGTTCCGCCACGTCCTTCGCCGCCAGCCCCGCGGCGAAAAGCCCAATCACGATCAACAAGCCGAAGAACGGGCCGAGCTGACTTGGAAGCCGGTGGCTTCTCCCCGGGGTCACGAGCGTTGAATTCAAGATTAAAAATGAAAAATTCAAAATGGCCGAAGGGCGCCTCGCTTCATTTCTAATTCTTAATTTTTCATTTTGAATTCAGATAGCGATCCAGCGGCGGATACAACAGCTCCTTCACCGCCGCCTGCTCCATGTTCTCCGCCGACACCAGCACGACGCCGGTGTCGATGCGCTTCTCGACCTTCTTGCCCTGGAGATGCTCGACCATCGTCATCACGCCTTTGTAGCCCATGAAGACGGGGTTTTGCACGACCAACCCCTGAATGTCGCCGTTCTTGAGGTCGGCCACGGACTGCGAGCCGGCGTCGAAGCCGACCATCTTCACCTTGCCGCCGGCCAGGCCGCGGTCGCGCAGCGCCTTGGCCATTCCGATGGTGGGCGGCTCGCATGGGGCGAAGATGCCGTGCACCTCGCGGCCGAATCGGTTGAGCAGGTTCTGCGACGCCTGGTAGCCGGTCTCTCGTGTCGGGCCGGCGTACTGGTCGGAGGAGAGGAGTTTGATCTCCGGAAACTTTTGCTTGAGCGTGTCCAGGAAGCCGGCCTCCCGCTCCTCCGTGCTGGCGGAGCCGACCGCATAGCGGAGAAGGATGACGTTGCCTTTGCCGCCGAGGAGCTTTCCGAGATGCTCGCCCGCCAGCACCCCGCCCTTGTAATTGTCCGTCGCCACGAA
>CAZZAQ010000133.1:0-1232 GCA_964652165.1 uncultured Bifidobacterium sp. | reverse complement strand
CCGAGTCGATGATGACCACCGGCACTTTCGCCCGTTGCGCCGTGGCGACCGGCCGCACCAGCGCCTGAGAATCCAGCGGCGCCAGCACAATGCCGCTGACGCGCCGGGTGATGAAGTTCTCGACGGTCTGAATCTGCTGGTCGCGGTCGTCCTCCTTGTAAGGGCCTTTCCAGATCACGTCCACTTTCACGCCCTGCGCCGCCAGTTCATCCCGCGCTTTGAACGCGCCGGCGTTGATGGATTTCCAGAACTCGTGCGTCGTGCCCTTCGGGATGACCGCGATGGTGAGCGCTTTGTCGGCGGCGCAAAGCGCGCCGCACGACGCCAGCAGCGCGCCGGCCAGAAACAGTGGCTTCATAGGCGCGACGCTACGGAATGAGTCCGCGGTTTTTCAATCCTTTTGATGCTCACAGCTCGAACGTCTTCACCCGCCGCAACCCGAGGCGCAGCGGGAGCCAGCCGATCGAAATTGAAAGTGCCGCGAACGAGCCGAGACAGAGAAACGTCCGCCCAAACGACCCGGCTTCCGGCCGCGTCCAGGGCGTCGCCAGCGCCAGGAGCACGACGGAACCGAGGATGTAAAGGAAGCTGAGCACCAGACAAAACGTCCCGCCGAAGCCGCTCACGATCTTGCTCGGGTTCTCTTCCTTGAAATTTGGGTAAAGGGCGCCGAGACCGACGGCCAGTCCCGTGAGCGTGAGAGTCATCACGGTAACCGCCGCCGCGAAATAGAGCGTCCTGCCGAGCGTCATTTCGAGCATGTAGCAGGACAATGTGATGAGTCCGAGCGTGACGACCAGCGAGGTCGCATTGGCCAGCCAGTACTTGGTCTTCACCACCTTCACCAGGCCCAGCGGCGCCATGCCGACGATCCACAGCCGCTTGCCTTCCAGGGAAAACTGCGGATAGACGAAGCGCGTCGTGAGGGTCGCCAGGTTGAGCGAGCAGGCGCCGAGGTTCAGGAACGAGACCAGGTGCGTCCAGAACGGGTTCTGCAACTGTTGCGAAAAGTGGCGCAGATTGAAAATGTATACCGCCAGCAGGCCGAAGAGCATCAGGGACTGCGCCCACTGCGTCGTGTCGCGCCAGAACATCCGCATATCCTTCACCATCAGGGCGCGCACGTCCGGGTCGAGCCAGGTGTAGTTCTCCAGAAAGCGTTCGAGCCATCCCGGCCGGTAGCCGAGCGAGGGGAGGGACCGCTTGCGGGCGCGAAACCAGCCCCACCGCGC
>CAZZAQ010000132.1:7392-9141 GCA_964652165.1 uncultured Bifidobacterium sp. | reverse complement strand
CCGGAACCCGACTGGTATCTCCTTCGCGGCCAGATTCTCCTGCGCCTCGGCAAGGCCCGTGAAGCCGCGGCCGGTCTCAAACAGGGCTTCGACCAGACCGGCAGCGCCGTTCTCGAAGCCGAATGGATCGACGCGATGCTCGACGCGGGCATGGCTCGCGCGGCGCTCGAACGCATCGAACCCCCGCTCGCCGAATCGCGCTGCCAAAGCTCGTGGCTCATCCGCCGCGCCCGCGCCCGCCTGGCGCTCGGCCAAACGGCCCGCGCGCGCGGCGACCTTCACTCGGCCGTGACCGAACTCAACGGGCGCCTCAGCCCGGCGCGGCCGGAGATGACGTTGTTGCTGGATCGGGGCCTGGCGCTGGCGTTGCTCGGCGACTTGGCCGCCGCTCGCAAAGCCGGCGCGGACGCCTCGGCGACGTGGCGGCTGGAAGCACAGCTTGCCGCCCGGCCGTGAGGATGCATTTCAAACTTGTGCAGCCGTGTGCGTTCTTGCCCCTCACCCGAAGCCTCTGCCTGAAAATTCAAAATTCAAAATTCAAAATTCGCAAGCGACGGTGCGAGCACTTTCAATTCATGGACTCACTCAACCAAGGCAAACAGTCCTTCCAACCGCCCGCGCCGCCGTTAATTCTTCATTTTTAATTTTTAATTTTGAATTGGCGCTTGCCGCCCGCGCGCCGTGAGCCTGCCGGATCCATTTCGCGTCGCGATCATCAGCGACATCCATTACGGCAGTCCGGCCGAAGCGGCGCGGGGTCACTCGTTCCTCAATCGCATCCAGAATCCCCTCCGCCGCTGGCTCGTGAAGCAGCAGCGTCATTGGATTTGGCTGCGCGAGCCGTGGGCGCATAACCACTTGCTCGATCGCTTCATCGCCAAAGCCGCCGGCGCCCACCTCGTCGTGGCCAACGGCGATTACTCCTGCGATAGCGCTTACGTGGGAGTGATGGACGAGCCGGCCTTCCAAAGCGCGGCCGAGTGTTTGCAAAAACTGCGCGCTGCGTTCGGCGGGCGCCTGCTGACAGTCGTCGGCGATCATGAGCTGGGCAAGATGATGCTCGGCCAAAAAGAAGGCGGCTTGCGCCTGGCCAGCTATGCGCGGGCGCCCAGCGAACTGGCGCTGGAGCCGTTCTGGCAATCGCGGGTCGGCAATTATGTGTTCCTCGGGGTGACCTCGACGCTGCTGGCGCTGGCTATCTTTGAATCCGAGGCGCTGCCGGAGGAACTGCCCGAATGGCGCCGGCTGCGCGAGCAGCACCTTGTATCAGTGCGCCGCGCCTTCGACGCGATTCGGGAAGGCGAGCGAATCCTGCTGTTCTGCC
This sequence comes from uncultured Bifidobacterium sp., assembly GCA_964652165.1. Classification (GTDB taxonomy): domain Bacteria; phylum Verrucomicrobiota; class Verrucomicrobiia; order Limisphaerales; family JADJPG01; genus DASTLJ01. Next base: position 7,817 of record CAZZAQ010000132.1, on the reverse strand, counting down.
ACGATCCCTCGGCTCTTCCGTTTCTCTGGCGCGAGGAGAGCGTGCGCGCAAAGTTGCGGCAGGTCGAGCGGACCATCGTCGGCCATCTCCATTCTAAGTGGCTCCTGCGCCAGGCCCGGTGGCTGTCCGGCATGCCGCGCATCACGTTCCTCGGCCACACGCCGCGCCGGCTCAGCACGGCCCTCCGCGAAGCGCGGCGCTGGGCCGACTTCAAGATTCTGCTCTGCCCTTCGCCGGCGGGCCTCCAACTCTTCAAAGATGGCGGCTACGTCACCGCCCGCATCGATCCATCCGGCCTCCGCCCGGCGGCGTTCGAGTTCCAATCTTTCCGCTGGAAACGAGTTCAAGGAACTCGGAAGTGACTTGGCCAATCCAGCCGGACTACCCCGCCAGGTTTCCCGCCGCGTCAAATTTCATATCCTCGC
>CAZZAQ010000132.1:4675-7382 GCA_964652165.1 uncultured Bifidobacterium sp. | reverse complement strand
TCCGTGATGGCCCGGTGGAATCGGGACCACATCCCATTCGCCAACCCATCCGGGCTAACCCGCCAGGTTGCCCGCCACGTCAAATTTCATTTCTTCGCAGTCGCCCTCCGATTCGAGGTCCGCGCGCCCGCGAATCTCGTCCAAAAACGCTTCCGACGCCTGCAGACGTTCCAGGCTCAACGTGTCCGTGATTCGCGCCACCTTGGCCCGGCGGGTGTCGGCGATGGCGAGCGATTCCAGCGCGCGGACGACGCACTCGCGATCCGACTCGAAGTGGATCGGCACTTTCACGCTCTGCAAGGAGAGGGCCGTGAGCGCGTTCATGAACGTCACACGCTTGTCCATCGCTTGCACGAGCCGCGTCGTCGTGAAGTCCGCCAGCCCCACGCCTACCGCGTTGCCGTGCGACTCGGGCGTCAGATCGCGCACGAAGAGCCGGCGCACCACCGGTTTGGCTGTCTTTCCGCCCGGCAACGCCAAGGTGCCGTGGATGCCGCGGCCCGTCACGTTGGGGTCCATGCCGGCGCCGCTGATGTTTTTGCCGAGGCGGTCGACGATGAGCAGATCGATGTCGTCGAACGGCAGCCTGGGCATGAGCCGGCGGGCGTCGCGAAACAACTCCGGCTCGCGCGCTTCGATTTCATGCGACAACAGCACTTCCAACCGGGCCGTGTCGTGGAATGGGTTCTCGACGACTGCAACGCCGCACAATACAGGCGCGGTGGCCAGCGCCACGTGGGCCGCCGTCGCCAGCACCCGTTCGTAGCCGAGGCGCATCGCAGCGGCGTGAAAGTTGGCCGCGCCGGCCCGTTTACCAAGCCCCACGACCAACATTTTGAGCAAGCCGCTGCCGAGGGTTTCGGAATGGAAATCGGTGTGCGGTTTGACCCGGTTCACGACCACGACGCCGTCGGCACGGACGGCCTCCGCGCTCCAGAGCACTTCGATGCCGTCCGCGGTGGCGCCGAGGCGCTCGACGTCCATCGCGGCCCGAATCGGCGCGCCCATTCGCTCTTCGGTCACACCGTAATCAGCCAGCAATCGCACCTGCCCCTCCGGCGTCGCCCCGCCGTGGCTGCCCATGGCCGGCACGATGAACGGCGCGGCCCCGGCGCGGAGCAGTTCCTGGATGACCGCCCCGATCAACTTGTCCAGATTTGCGATGCCTCGGCTGCCGACGGCCACAGCGATACGCGCCCCCGGTTTCACCTTTGGGCGCACTCGATCGAACTCCCGTCGCAATGTCCCCACGATGTCCACGGGCTCGGAGGGGAGGAATTTCTGGCGTACCTGGATAAAGCGAGGCAAAGCGACCGTGGTCATGCGTGGTGAAGATACCAAGCCCACGGCGCTTCACAAGCGCGGCCGGGACGGCGTCTGCCTTCTATACACAGCGACGCAATTCTTTGCGCGTCTGTGGGCACCGCGTGAGGGCACGCGGCCTACAACCGGCCGCTGTAGGCCGGATCCCCTGACCCGGCGAACTGGCAAGCGCATTCATTTGCGTCGCTGTGTATAGAGTAGGGCAGGCGTCTCGCCTGCCCAGCGCCGAAGGCGAGCCACGGCCTTGCTTCGGCCTGGCTGGGCAGGCGAGACGCCTGCCCTGCTTGCCGCTGCGGCGGTGACCGCTTGCAATTGGGCTGTAACCGCTTCGGGCGGCCGGATGTCCTCAAGTTGACACCGGGTTCGGGCGCCGTGTGCCGTTGGCGCAGGCTCGAAGCCAGCTACCTGCTTAGCGTAGCTGCGACCGTGAGGTCGCGGGGCGGGGACGCCGGAGGACGGGCGACGGAATCGATTTGGTCCCACTTGAAAATCGAGCCCGCGACCTCACGGTCGCAGCTACGCTAAACGAACCTTGTCCTTCGGAAGGACACGATGAACTTGCCTTTCTATTCGGCAGCCCTTCAACTCTCGGAAATCGTTTCCAGTTCCATGAGACCGCTTCAAAGCCTTCCCTTCCTCCTTTGCTCAATTCTGGCCTTCGGCGCGGGCGCCGCCCAGACCGACGTCAAGACGACCCGCAAGCCTGTTGTGAACGAATACCAGGGTGTCAAGGTCACCGACGATTACCAGTGGCTCGAAGAGGCGAAGGCGGCGGACACGCGCGAGTGGACCGCCCGGCAGAACGCGCGCACTCGGGCCTGGATGGACGCCCGGCCAATCCAAACTCGCCTGATCGACGAACTGGAGGATTATTACGAGGAATCGTCCGCCAACTACTATGCCCTCTCCTATCGCACGGGCATGAACTTCATGCTCCGTTTCAAGCCCCCGCAGCAGCAGTCGGTGCTCATCTGGTCTCGATCCCTGTCCCGCATCGACGAAACGAACATTGTCGTCGATCCGAACAAGCTCAATACCAACGGCACGACGACCATCGACTGGTACGTTCCCTCGCCTGACGGCAAGCTCGTCGCTGTCTCGTTGTCGGAGAAGGGCAGCGAGGACGGCACGCTCCACTTCTTCGAGACCAAGGACGGCAAGGAACTCACGAACCGAGTGCCGCGCGTCCAATATCCGACCGCCGGGGGCGGCGCGGCGTGGGCGGCGGATGGTTCTGGGGTCTTCTACACCCGATTCCCGCACAAGGGCGAACGGCCGCCCGCAGACGAGAACTTCATCGCGATCCTGAGTGGAGACAACGAGGTGCCCGCGCGCGGCACGCTGGCGCGCGGCGTCGCGGTGTTCCGGCTCAGCGACGATGGTG
>CAZZAQ010000132.1:0-4665 GCA_964652165.1 uncultured Bifidobacterium sp. | reverse complement strand
CGCCGACGAGAACTTTTTCCAGCAAGTCTATTTTCACAAGCTCGGCACGCCGCACACCGAGGACCGCTACGAAGTTGGCAAGGAGTTCCCGCGCATTGCGGAAATCGACCTGCACTCCAGCCCGGACAGCCAACTCATCCTCGCCACGGTCGCCAACGGCGATGGAGGCGACTACGACCACTGGCTGCGGCTGGCAGACGGGGCGTGGAAGCAACTCTCGAAATTCGAGGACGGCATCAAGTTCGCGACGTTCAGCGAGGATCGAGCGCTGTATTTGCTGTCGCGCAAGGACGCCCCGCGCGGGAAGATCCTCCGCCTGGCGCTCGACGCCAAGCCGCTGACCGTCGCCAGCGCGACGACCTTCCTGGCCGAGGGCGAGGCCGTCATCGACACTTTCACCGCCTCCACAAATGGCCTTTACGTGAAGGAACTCGTCGGCGGACCTTCACAGATTCGATACTTCGACCTGGCGGGCAAGTTGCACCACAAAGTGCCCACGAAAGACCCGGTGAACATCCAGGAGATGCTGGTCCGGCGCGGCGAGGATCTGACGTTCCGCAGCGTGAGTTTCACCCAGCCTTCCGCCTGGCAATACTACTTCCCCGACACCAATCGTCTTTTCCGCACGGGCCTTTCCGCGAGGTCTCCGGTCGAGTTCGACGATATCGAGGCCGTGCGTGAGTTCGCCGTGAGCAAGGACGGCACGAAAGTCCCCCTCAACATCCTCCGCAAAAAGGGAACAAAACTCGACGGCAACAACCCGACGATTCTTTACGGCTACGGTGGTTACGGCATCAGCCTCGCTCCCAACTTCTCCGTCTCCCGGCGCATTTGGTTCGATGCCGGCGGCGTCTACGCGATTGCCAATCTGCGCGGCGGGAACGAGTTCGGCGAGGAATGGCACAAGGCCGGAAACCTGACCCGCAAACAGAATGTCTTCGACGATTTCATCGCGTGTGCCGAGCATCTCATCCGCTCCAACTACACCGACCCGAAGAAGTTGGCGATCCAGGGCGGCAGCAACGGGGGCCTGCTCATGGGGGCGGCGCTCACGCAGCGGCCGGATTTGTTCCAGGCCGTCGCGGCGCACGTGGGCATTTACGACATGCTGCGCGTCGAATTGGAGCCGAACGGCGCCTTCAACGTGACCGAGTTCGGCAGCGTGAAAGACAAGGCCCAGTTCGACGCGCTGTATGCCTATTCGCCGTTTCACCGGGTGAAGAACGGTGTGGCCTATCCGGCGGTGTTGTTGACGACGGGTGAGAACGACGGCCGCGTGAACCCCTACAACTCGAAGAAAATGGCCGCGCGCCTCCAGGCCGCCACCAAGTCCCGGCGCCCGATCCTCCTGCGCACCAGCGCCAGCGCCGGGCACGGCATGGGCAGCTCGCTGCGCGACAAAGTGGCCGAGGAGGCGGATGTCTGGACGTTCCTCATCGACCAGCTTGGCGCGAGCATCGAGCCGTGGTTCGGCGGGTCGCCCGTCGAACGCGGCCCGTGGTCCGGCGCGCTCACGCCCGCCTCCGCGGTGGTGAAGGCCAAGCTTCGCGATCCCGGCGCCCGCGCCCGGCTCGTCGTCAGCCGGAATCCTTCGTTGACGAGAGCCACCCGGACGCCGGCGCAGACTTCCAGCTTCGAGGGCGGTAAGATTGTTGCCTTCGCCTTGAACAAGCTCGAGCCTGACACCGAGTATTACTACGCCGTGGAAGTGGGCGGCGAAGTGGTCCGGGACAAAGCTGGACGCTTTCGCACGCTTCCGCAGCCCGGTCCGGCCTCGTTTACGTTCGCTTTCGCGTCCTGCGGCGAAACCGGCTCGACCAACGCCAGCTACGAGATGATTCGCCGGCACGCGCCGTTGTTTTACATGAACGACGGCGATTTCCATTACAAGAACATCAAGGACGACAGCTTGCGCCGCTTCCGTCGCGCCTACGATCGCGTGCTCAAATCGCCCGTCCAGGCGCAGCTCTACCGCGAGGTCCCGTTCGTTTACATGTGGGACGATCACGACTTCGGCGGCGACAACGCCAATCGCAAGGCCGGCTCGCACACCGCGGCGCGCGTCGCCTACGGCGAATACGTCCCGCACTATCCGCTGGCGGCCGGGGGCGGCGATGCGCCCATTTACCAGTCCTTCGCCGTGGGCCGGGTGAAGTTCATCCTGACCGACCTGCGGTCCGAACGCGACCCGGCCGACCAGAAGGACGATGAGAAAAAGTCGATGTTGGGGACCAAACAGAAGGAATGGTTCAAGAACGAACTCTTGGCGGCCAACGGCCGTTACCCGCTCATCTTCTGGGTCAGTTCGGTGCCGTGGATTGGCACGGCGGGCACCAACTATTATCGCGTCGCCACCAATTACTATGGCTACATCCACCACACGAAGATTACCGATGCCATGCGCCCGCCGACGCGAGAACGGCGCAATCCCGACGGCGCCGATCAAACCGGCGGGACGGGTGCTTCCGAAGTCGATGGCGCCGACCGTTCCAGCCGCCGCGGCCGGGGGGACTTCGCCGGCTTCGGCGACCGAGGGGGTGGCACCAATCGTTTTGGAGGACGGGGGTTTGGGTTCGGCCGCCGCCGCTTTCCGTTCGGGGAAGACCACTGGAGCGTCTTCTCCGCCGAGCGCAAAGAGATCGCCGACTTCATCAAGCTGCACAACATTCGCGGCCTGGCGATTTTGCACGGCGACTCTCACATGCTCGGCGCGGACAACGGGCAATTCAGCGATTACGCCACCAACGGCGGCGTCCGCATCCCGGTGATGTGCGCCGGCCCGCTCGACCAAACTTCAAGCATCAAGGGCGGTCCTTACAGCCAGGGCGTCTACCGTACGAAAAAGGGAGAGGGCTGCTTCGGATTGGTGACCGTGACCGATGAGGGCGGCCCGATAGCCGTCCGGTTCAGCGGGCGAAACAACAAGGACGAGGAGAAAATTTCCCTCGAGTTCACCGTAGCCGTCGCCGGCCAATGATCGGCGCTGGCACTACCACTTACCTCAATTGGCCTATGTGTACAGCGTAGCTGCGACCGTGAGGTCGCGGGACGGAGACGCAGGAGGTCAGACAGCGGCATCGTTTTCGTTCCCGTTTGAGAATTCAGCCCGCGACCTCACGGTCGCAGCTACGCTAACCGGAGATCAATGGCAAGCATTCACCGTTTTGTTACCGGGCCTTAATCTGCGTCCACACTTCGTCGTAAAGGCTGGTTTTAGATCCGAGATCTTCGAGGAACTCGAGTTTGGCCATGACATCGGGTGGCGGATAGATGGTGGGATCCTTAAGGTCCTCGGGATTGATGAACGGTTTCGCGGCCTGATTGGGGGTGGCGAACTGGGTGAAGTTGGAGATCCGCGCGGCGACCTTCGGGTCGAGGGTGAAGTTGATGAATTTTTCTGCCAGGTCACGATGCGGCGCCCTTGCGGCAACGACGAGGTTATCCAGCCAGATCTGGCTTCCCTCTTGCGGGATAATGAACGTCGTGGCCTTGTCATCGTCCATGCCGCGAGCTGCTTCGCCGCTGAAGACGATGGCGGCCCTGGCGGATTTGCCAAGGACCTTGTTCTTCCCGCCCACCGAATTGTCGAAACCCAGGCAGCGTTTCTTGGCGGCAAGGATGAGGTCCCGTGCGGCCTTGAGCTGTTCCGGGTCGGTGCTGTTGAGGTTGTGCCCCTGATACTTGAGGGCTGCGCCGACCAAATCGCGCGCGCCGTCAATGAGCACGAAAGGCCCGGGCTGGAGTTTCGGATCGAACACCAGCCCCCACGTCGGTGGAAGCCGTCCGCCCGGCGACGGACGGACATAGATGCCCAGAGTTCCCCACTGGTAGGCGACGGTGAACTTGTTGCCGCGATCGTAGGGCGGGCTGAGGAACCTTGGGTCGAGGTTTTTCAAATTCGGAATGTTCTCGTGCCGCAGCGGGGCGATGAGTTGAAGTTTGATCAGCGCCGGCACTTTGTGGTCGGGCGGGACCACGACGTCGTATCGAGAGGCGCCGCCGCCCTGGAGCTTCGCCATCATGGCCGCCTCGTCGTCGTAGAGGTCGACGGTCACCTTGCAATCGAATTTCTTCTCGAAGTCTGCGACGACTTTGGGATCGATGTATTCGCTCCAAATGAAAAGGTTGAGCTGCTGGGGCGCGGCCAAAGCCGGCCACGCGCACGGGAGCAGCAGGAGGCTGAGGAACAGTTTGAGATTCATGCAGTAATGGCGCCAGAATCGGCTGGAGGCGTGAGACCTCTTTCTGGGAACGGCCGACTCTTGCCTTCCCGATGTTCCCGCAAGGCCTCCTCGGCGAATTTATCCAGTTTGCCGGCCCGAATGTCCTCCTCAATCTGTTGGTCCCACTGGTCGGCATGCCGCTGGATGAGCCACTCGGAGAGCCTCCAAAAGTCATCCTCGGGCAATTGCTCGATCGCCCGCTTGATGTCTTGCACCGTGCTCACGTCAGAGAAAGTATCGGCATTATGCAGTTTTTTCAACGCTCAACCTTTAACCGTCATGCGTCCGGTGCCCGCGGTTTGAGGCGCAGCGCCCCGTTTCGATGCGCCCGCGGCAGTGCTTGGACACCCGGCGGGCGGGCGTATTCGGATCGTTGCGGATTGCCGAACCTGGCTTACGCTCCTGCTGCGACACGCCATCATGCGACTCATCGGACACGTGC
>CAZZAQ010000131.1:3202-9158 GCA_964652165.1 uncultured Bifidobacterium sp. | reverse complement strand
GAAAGCCGTCCATCATAGCGCAGAGACCGCTCGCGATGGTTTCGGCGCCGATGTCGGTCTCGGCTTCCTTGTTCAGCTCCTCGACGAGGCCGACGACCGCCCGGAAGTACTGCTCCTCGGTCGCGGTGCAGGCGCGGGCGTAGGCCTTGCGCGTGCGCGCCTCGCCCCAGAACGCGAACCACGCGGCGACCCGGTCGCGCCGGCACACCCTGGGGGTGAACTCGCTGTGGATCAGGGCGTCGATCCGGTCCGCGGCGTCGGGCGCGGCGTCGGCCAAGGCCTTGCGCCATGCCGCGGCGTACTCCGCGGTCAGATGCTCGAGGGTCGCGAGCAGCAGGGTTTCCTTGCTCTTGAAGTAGAAGTTCGCGATGCCCCGGCTGAGGCGGGCGTGGTCGGTCACGTCGGCGAGCGTCATGCGCGCGTAGCCGCGCCGGCCGATCACGGCGACCGTGGCCTCGACGAGCTGTTGGCGCCGCGTATCCTCGCGCTGATCGCGCGTCTCGGCCGGGCGCCGCGCTTCCGTTCGAACTACGTTCAGTGCCTTCATGGAAGTTCTAATACCCTGTCAATGCTATAAAAATAGCCGATGATTGATTGAATGTCCATTCAATTCCGGCTGGACAAGTTGCCGGCCGTCTGCTACCAGCACCGGCGCGGGGGCACGAATCCATGTCTGATAGCTGGGACGCCATCGTCATCGGCGCCGGCCACAACGGCCTGACCGCTGCCGCGTATCTGGCGCGCGCCGGGCTGCGCACCCTGGTGCTGGAGCGGCGCGAGATCGTTGGCGGATGCTGCGTCACCGAGGAGATCGCGCCCGGCTGCCGCGCCTCCACCACTTCCTACATCGCCAGCATGCTGCGTCCGGAAGTGATTCGCGACCTGGACCTTGCCGCCCACGGGCTGCGCATGGTGCCCTGCGAGCCGGCGCTGCTCGTCCCTTTCCCTGACGGCGACGCCGTGCGCTGGTGGCCGGAGCGGGAGCGGACCTTGGGTGAATTGCGCCGTTACTCGGCGCGCGATGCCGCCACCTTCGCCCGCTTGGACGACCGTCTGAAGAAGCTGGCACGCTATCTGCAGCCGTTTTTTCTCGAGCCTCCGCCGCAAGTGGACGGGCGCGGGCTCGGCGGCCTGCTGGAGCTGATGCGCGTGGGCAAGCGCTTCCGCGGCATCTCGGGCGAAGAGATCGGACAGTTGATTTCCTTCCTCACCGGCAGCCTGGGCGAGTTTCTCGATCGCAACTTCGAGCACGAGAAGGTCAAACGGCTCATGCTGGCCAACAGCGTCTATGGCAAACATGGCGGGCCTTACCAGCCCGGTACGGCCATGGGACTGCTGTTTCATTTGCTCAGCGGCGGCGAGCACGAAGTGCAGGGATTCTACGGGCACGTGATCGGAGGCATGGGCGCGATCACGCAGGCGCTGGCTTCGTCAGCACGCAAGCTGGGCGCGGAGATACGCACGTCGGCGCCGGTGGCGAAGATCGTCGCCCGCAGCGGGCGCGTGCGCGGCGTGGCGCTGGAGGACGGCAGCGAAGTCCGGGCCGTGCTGGTGCTGTCGAATGCCGACCCCAAGCGCACGTTCCTGGGCCTGGTGGAGGCGGGGGAACTGCCCGAGGACTTCCGCGCCGCGGTGCGCGGCATCCGCATGGACGGCCCTTGCGCCAAGGTGAACCTGGTGCTGGGCGAAGAGCCGCGTGTGGGGCGGCCGTCCTCGGCCGCCTCTCCATCGGAGCGCGCCTTGTTTACGCTGGCGCCATCGCTGGAGGGCGCCGAGCGCTGCTACGACGCGGCGAAGTATGGCGAAATCCCGGAAGAACTCTGGGTGGACTGCGTGGTCGCATCCAACGTGGACTCAACCCTCGCGCCCGCGGGCAAGCACATCATGACCTGCTTCGTGCAGTACGTCCCTTACCGCCTGAGGCAAGGCACATGGGATGAGAAGCGCGAGCTGCTGGGCGACCGCGTCCTGAAGAAGATCGCCGAGTACGCACCCAACGTTCCCGGCGCGGTCGAGGCGCGCCAGGTGTTGACGCCGCTCGACCTGGAGCGCATCTACGGGCTCACCGAGGGCAATATCTTCCACGGCGACCTTTCGCTGGAGCAGATGTTTTTCATGCGCCCGGTGCCGGGCTGGGCACAATACCGCACTCCGATTGCCGGACTCTACCTGTGCGGCGCGGGCGCGCACCCCGGCGGCGGAGTCACCGGCGCTCCCGGACACAACGCGGCCCATCAGGCACTCCGCGACTGGAAGTTGAGCCGCTTTGCGGGCGTCTGAGCCCGCAGGCGAAATCCTGAGCGAAGCGAAGGACCTCTTACTTACCGCGGATTTGCGCGGGCGGAAAACAAGAGAATCGAGCACAAGAAAACGGGCGCCGTTTCCGGCGCCCGCAGTCGGAGGTTTTCAGGCTCCGCCTAGAAGTAGAACTTTGCTGCTATCTGGATCGTCCGTCCCGCCGCAGCCGCAGTGATGCGGCCAAAGTTTGTGCTGGTAATGGCCCCGCTGGGCAAGGCGAACTGGGTGTGATTGAGCGCGTTGTACATCTCGAAGCGGAGTTCGATGTAGCGGTTCTCGTTCCCGGGCCAGAAGTAGATGTCCTTGCCCACCAACACATCGATGTTGTTGATGCCCGGCCCGTGGTACTTATTCCGCCCCACGTTCCCGAAGGATCCAAGGGGCGCAGTGACAAAGGTCGTACCGACTCCGCACCTTGTGCTGCCACCCACCGAAGAGGAAAACGTCGACCCGCCCGTGAACCAGCAGGAATTGTCAGTGCCGGCGCCGCTGACAAGGTCCCGCGGATCGTGCAGCGTAAGCTCGGTCATTTGAACCGGACCGCCCGGGCACGCGTAGAAGCTGTCAAAATGCGCGCAGAACAGCGACCGCGAGCTGCCGCCCGCGTAGGAGATATCGAACGGGAACCCAGACGCCAGGGTCAGGATGCCACTGACTTTCCAGCCCTTGCCGATGACGTCCGGCATCCAGCTCATTCCCCGGATACCCTTCCAATTGGGGATGTCGTACAGCGGGCTGAAGACGAACCGGTGCCGCGCATCGAACCCCGAATTGCCGTAGTTAAAGGAGTTGTCGAACTGGTTGTAGCCGCGCACCGGCGTCCCGCCGAAACCTCCGAAGCCGGCGTTCTCGAAGCTGGAAGCGTCGTCCAGCGCGTGGGAGTAGGTGTAGCTCGCCTGGAAGATCAGGCCGTGCGAGCGCCCCTTTTTGGCGCTCACCTGAAGCGCGTTGTAGTTCGATTTCCCCTGGGAGGTGACCAGGCCCACAGCGGGGAAGATATCGCCGTCCCCAAACTGGGTATGGGTGGGGAAGACCTCCGGCTGGAAGTTCCGGAATGCCACGCAGGCAGGGGTCACTAGACACAGATCGTGCCCTGCCTGGGTGATGGGATTGCCCTCCCCGACCGTGGCCAGCCTCCGAGCCACCGAGCCCACGTAGCTGACCGTGGCCACAATGTTGGCGGGCAGCTCCCGCTGGATGGTCAGGTTATAGTTGATCGAGTAGGGAACCTTCTGATTCGGCGAAGCTTGGGCGAGAAAGAAGATATTCGGGAAGGCAATCAGATCACCCGCCGCGACCGGCGTTGACGGGAACGGGTTCGGGAACACCGTTCCGGTGTCGATATCCTGATAGGGATTGGCAAACGCCGGCACGGATGCTCCGAAATCCCCGGCCCCGCTTGAGGTTATGCCGAAGGGCGGAGGCTGGAGGTTTTGCAGCGCTTGCTCTTCATCGCTGCGGTTGTAGTACATCCCTACGCCGCCCCGGACCACGAACTTGCCCGAATTCCCCGCCGAGAGCCGGCCCAGGTCGGGAGACCAGGCGAAGCCCACGCGCGGGCCGAAGTTCTTCCACTGCGTCTTGACGCCGTTGGCGTCGTCGCAGCCCGGGTCGCCGGGGTAGTTGATTCCGGGCGGCGGCCCCAGAAGGCCGCTGGTCGGGAACACCGTGGTCTGCTGTCCCGGGATGTAGCAGGCAACACCGATTCCACCGTACTGACGGCTGTGGAAGCCCTGATCCACCTGCCAGCCCAAGCCCAAGGTCAGGGTGAGGCTGGGGCGGACCTTCCAAACGTCCTGGGCATAACTGTATGTCTGCCAGGCTTGAACGTCCAGCAGCGCGCCGCTGCCCTGTGAGTAGCTGTCGGGGTTCCCCAGCAGGAAGTCCACACCGGGGTTACCCGTGCTGAACTGCCCCGCGCCCCCGAAGCCATAGCTGCCGTTGTTAACGGCGAGGAACTGGCTGCGTACGTTGAACCTGCGGACATCCACGCCGAACTTCAGCGAGTGGTTGCCGACGATCTTGGTGAAGTTGTCCGCGAATTGCCGGTTCTCATCGATGCGCGGTTGGGGGCCATTGCTGGTAAAGCCCAGGGTGAAGAACCCGGTCAGGGTGGCGTTGGGTAATCCCGCAGCTTCCGGGTGCTCCGGGGTGATGGCGAAACCAACCGACGAGGGCAGCACCACCTGCTGCGGGAAGTTCGACTTGAAGTTGAGGCGAGTGTAGCCCACCCGCAGCTCGTTCAGCGTCGTGGTGTTAAAGGTGTGCGTCCACGACAGGGTGCCCTGCTTCACATGGGATTGATTCGTGCTTCCGAACCCGGGCAGGTTTGCCCCCGAGAACGGAAGGTCGCTGGACGTAGGCGCCCTCTGGAGGGTGAACGAGCCCCAGAGCAGGTCTCTCTCCGACAGATTGACGTCCACTTTCCCAATGAACTGCCTCGTCCAAGGTACCTTGGTCGTCGGATTCCACCTAAATCCGCTTGTACCGTCGTTCGAGCCTGGAACGAAGTTCGCCAGCAGGGTCGCGGCAACCGGGTTGAAGGAGGCCGCCCCGCCGGGGATCAGCCCGCCGGTGGCGGTGAAACACTGGGACCAGAGATTGCCGGCCATGCAGGCCGCGTTGACCGCGCCCAGCGTCGCCCCGATGGTTCCGGGGATGAGGTTAAAACATGCTGGCACATCATCGTCCGGGTCTGCAGTCAGGCACGTGGAATTGTCGAGGAAGGCGAGGTTGGTGCTGAAGTCGCCGGTCCGCTGGGCCGCGGTGTAGACGGTCACGTTCTGCGAGGCCTGCGGCGTGCGGCCGCGGATGCCTTGAAAGGAGAAGAAGCCGAACGCCTTGTCCTTGAGAATGGGGCCGCCCAGGGTGCCGCCGAACAGGTTCTGATGGAAGACGGGAACGCCGTCGCTGGTGGCCGTGGGCCGCTGGAAGAAGTTGCGCGCGTTCAGGAAGGTGTCGCGATAGAACTCGAACGCGCTCCCATGGAAGGAGTTGCTCCCGCTCTTGATGGCGGCGCTCACGATGCCGCCGGAGTTGCGCCCGTATTCCGCATTGATGGTGTTGGTGGCGAAGTTGAACTGCTCGATCGCATCCAGGCTGGGGATGTAGAGCGGCGTGTTCAGCGCCCAGTCGTTGGTATCCGTTCCGTTGACCAGGAAGTTCGACTGCTGCGTCTGCTGCCCGTTGGCGGAAAAGGTGCCCATGCGGTCGCTCGAGGCCTGCACCCCCGGAAGCAACAGTTGCAACTGCGTGAAGTTGCGGCCGATCAGGGGCAGACCCACGATCTGCTGGTTGTTGATGACGGCCCCCAACTGGAGGTTGGTGGTATCCACCTGCACCGCGCTGGCCGAGACTTCCACGGTTTCTTCGCCCGTGGCTACTTTCAAGGTGACGTCCAGAACATACTTCTGGTCGATATTCAGCGTAACGCCCGTGAACCGGTACTTCTGGAAACCCGGCACTTCCACCGTCACGGTGTAGGTGCCGATCGGCAACGAAGGAACTTCGAAGTTGCCGGTATTGCCGGAGGAGGCCTTGTAGGTCAACCCGGTTCCGGTGTTGGTCGCCGTGATGGCTGCATTGGCCACCACCGCGCCGGTGGAATCGGTCACCGTGCCTCGGATGCGGGCGGTCAAGTCCGCCGCCCATAGTGTCA
>CAZZAQ010000131.1:0-3192 GCA_964652165.1 uncultured Bifidobacterium sp. | reverse complement strand
GATGGCTAGAATGCAAGCCACCAGCACCATCCAAGCGTTCTTTCTAAAGTTGGTTTCCATCGTGCCTCCTAGAATTTTGGGTAGGACTCACCTGCAAGTGTTTGTGAAGCCGGAGAAACGGTACCCTTGCCGCAGCACCTTGCTCTCCAAAGTTTTGCTGTTTATTTTCAACAGCTTAGAGAGATATACTTATAGGTTGATACGCTTTGTGAAAGGACGGGCGGGGGTAAATTATGGAATTTCGTATTTTTAGGGCCAGGACGCCGTTTTTCAGGTGTGGAACGCCTTGGAGGCGTGATGAATAGGCTTGCCAGAGCCAGGGCCGATGTAATGCTTTCGGCGCAGGTTCGTGAGGGCATTTCCCTGTTCAATGCGGGCCGCTTTTACGATGCCCACGAAGCCCTGGAAGACGCCTGGCGAGAGGCTCAGGGGCCGGTGAAGAAGTTCCTGCAGGGCCTGATCCAGATTGCGGTGGGGTTTCATCACCACATGAGCGGGAACCGGGCAGGGGCGCTGTCGCTGTCCGGACGAGGCGGCAGCAAGTTGGATGACTACCCGGACAGCTACGGCGGAATACACGTTGCGGCACTGCGCCGGTCACTTCGCCAGTGGCGGGCGGCGCTGGAGCAGGGTGGTGTGCTGCCGCCTTTTCCGCGATTGGAAGCGGCGCCGGGTGCTAAAATCGCACCTCTTGTGACCGAATCGGGAGGCTCCAAGCCGGCAAGGTCGGCGGGCGGCAGCGCGGTGAGCGCCGCGCAGGTACCGCTGCTCGACCTGCGCCGCCAGTACGCCACCATCCGCCAGGAGATACAGGCGGCCATCGAGCGGGTGTGCAGTTCGCAGCGCTTCATCCTGGGCGAGGAGGTGCTGAGCCTGGAGCGCGAGGTTGCCGCATACACAGGAGCAGGCGCGGCGGTGGGTTGCGCTTCCGGAACCGATGCCCTGTGGCTGGCGCTGGCGGCTGCCGGTATCCAGCCCGGAGACCAGGTCATCACCACGCCGTTCAGCTTCTTCGCCTCCACCAGCGCTATTCTGCGCTGCTGGGCGTGGCCGGTGTTTGTGGACATTGACCCGCAGACCTTCAACCTCGACCCCGCCTTGGTGGAACGCAAGCTGACCATGCGGCGGTCTTCGGCGTTGCGGGCGCTGCTGCCGGTACATCTTTATGGGCAGTGCGCCGACATGGACGCCTTCCGGCGCCTGAGCGCGGAGCACAAGCTGTGGATCATCGAGGACGCGGCCCAGGCCTTCGGTGCCGCCTGGCGGGGGCAGCGCGCCGGATCGCTGGGTTTGGCCGCGGCCTTCAGCTTCTATCCCACCAAGAACCTGGGCTGCTACGGCGACGGGGGCTGCGTCACCAGTAGCGATCCCGCGCTCGCCGACCGCATGCGGCTGCTGCGCAACCACGGCAGCAAGCAGCGCTACCATCACGATGAGGTGGGCTGGAACAGCCGGCTGGACGCGATACAGGCGGCCGTGCTGCGGGTGAAGATGAAGTACCTTGACGAATGGAACGGGCACCGCCGCGAAATCGCAGGCGCCTATGACCGCCTGTTCTCCGAAGCCGGGTTGGCGGGAAAAACGGCCGCCGACCCGCTCCACCTTCCGGTAACCTCACCCCAGGCGCACCATATCTTCCATCAGTATGTTGTTCGCGCGCGCCGCCGCGACGACCTGCGCCGCCATCTCACCGAGCGCGGCATCGGCACCGAGGTCTACTACCCGGCGCCGCTCCACCTGCAGAAGAGCTACACCTACCTGGGCTGCGCCGAAGGCGACTTTCCCGAGAGCGAGCGCGCCGCCCGCGAAGTGCTGGCCCTGCCCATGTTCCCGGAATTGACCGCGGAGGAGCAGGCGGCAGTGGTCGAGGCGATTGCAGACTTCTACTCCTGAAGCCGGGTCCTGAAGCCGGGTCCTGAAGCCGGGCCCGCACGGGCCTACTTGCTATTTGCGGCCGGATGGTTTCTCCGGCAGCAGCAGGGTCACACGCCGCACCATCACGCCGTTGAGCTTGTACTTGGCTTCAGTGGAAGCGCCTTCGGCCGCGGCCAAGCGCAAGGTGAACACCGGCAGATTGCCTTCCTTGCCAAAGTCTTCGCGACCAACGGTGACGGGCAGCCGTCCCGCCAGCTTGCGCTCGCGGTAAGCGGTTTCGTAGCGGCTGTGCTGCGGGTTCCAGGTAAAGACGCGGACCTGGCTGTAATCGTCGGGGAGCCCGTCTTTGGGCTCGGTGAGCAGCATGAGGTATTGCGGGATCTGCTTGCCCTGGTCCTCCACGTGGTTGAGCACGAAGCTGGCCACGATGCGCTGCCCTTCGGCGTACTGGGCAACGTCGAGCGGGACGTCGACGTCAATCATGCGGCCCAGCACCCAGCCCACGTGGCCGCGGGAGTTGCGCACCAGCCACCAGTCCTCCAGCGGCTTGAGAGCGGGCTCGTCGTCGTCGCCTGTGGAGGGAGGTGAAGCGCCGGCGGGCACGGGCTTGTCGGCAGAGGAGCGCCGAAGCAACTCCAGCTTTTCGCCCTCGGGCATCTGGTAAAGGCGCTCGCCGTCGCGCCCGGGACTGGCGCGCATGTTGACGATGGAACGGCTGAGGGCGCGGGCCGCCACCGGCGTCTGGGTATGCTCGCGGGCGAGCTTCTGAAAGGCCTGGAAGACATTTTCGCCGGCCAGGTAGCGCTGCTCCATCCAGCCCACTGCGCCGCCAGCGGTGCGCACCCTCACCATGCGCTTGAAGGTCTCCAGAACTTCCACGCGCTCGCCGTTCTCCACGATCGCAACCTTGTTGTAGACGTCGGCCAGCCGGTCGCGCAGCGCCACCTTGGGCGCGGTGACGTAACCCGCAGGATAGGTCTTCGACTTTTCGTCACTGCACCCGGCAGCGAGCAGCAACACCGGCAGCAGCGCCAGCGCAACCAGACGTGAATTGTTCTGAGGGGCTTTCACGGCGTATCAAAGGCAACTATAGCAGCCGAAGAAACGCATGCGGTTGGCGGGCGTGATGCTCCGCTCAGTCCCCGAAGCTGATGCCGATGGAACGGGCGGTCTGGACCATCTCGCCGTCGGGATCCACCGCTTTTAAGGCGCCCACAGCCTGGGCAATATCCACGCTCTGGATGCGGGCAGCACGCAGGCAGACCATCTTGCCGAACTCGCCGCGGGCGATCAGGTCCACGGCGGCCACGCCGAAGC
>CAZZAQ010000130.1:7534-9197 GCA_964652165.1 uncultured Bifidobacterium sp. | reverse complement strand
TCGGATTGCTGGCGTTGGCGGACGTGTTGCAAAGCGATGGCCTGCTGGCCGCTGACGGTTCGTCTCTCAACTCTCAACTCTCCACTCTCAACCCTTTGTCAGCGCGCCCGCCGCATTACGCGGCCAGGGCCAAGTCGATAATCTGGCTCTTCATGGAGGGCGCGCCCAGTTCGGTGGACCTGTTCGATCCCAAACCCGAACTGACGAAGCGCGACGGACAGCGCATCGACATCGACGTGTTCAACGGAAATCCGGGGCCGTTGATGAAGTCGCCCTTCAGCTTCAAGCAATACGGTCAGTCCGGCGCGTGGGTCTGCGAAAAATATCCGAACGTGGCGAAGCATGTGGACGATTTCGCGTTCATCAAATCGCTCTACAGCGAATCGAACGATCACGTGCCCGCGCTCTACCAGATCAATACGGGCATTCCCCGCCCCGGTTTTCCGAGCGCGGGGGCGTGGATTACTTATGGGTTGGGGAGTGAAAGCCAAAATCTTCCGGGTTACGTCGTGCTCGGCAACAACCAGGGCGTGAAGGGCGGTCCGCTCAACTGGAGCGCCGGCTTTCTACCCACCAGCTACCAGGGCACGCTGTTCCGTTCTTCTGGCGCGCCGATTCTCAATCTCACCCGGCCCGAGCACGTCACCCGCGAAGACCAGCGGGCGCAACTCGATTTCCTCAAGCAGGCGAACGTCAATCATCTGAAGCAGCATGAAGGCGAGCCGGATTTGCTCGCCCGCATTGCCAGCTTCGAGCTGGCGTATCGGATGCAGATGGAGGCCAGCGACCTGGCTGACTTCTCCTCCGAGTCGAAAGAGACCCTTGCCCTCTACGGTCTCGACAAGGACGTTTCAAAAAACATCGGCGCCAAGTGTCTGATGGCCCGGCGGCTGATCGAGCGCGGCGTGCGATTCGTCCAGGTGTACAGCGACGGAGAATGGGACGCCCACAGCGACCTCAAGGGAAATCATTCGCAACACTGCGCCTCGACCGATATGCCGATTCATGGGCTGCTCACCGATCTGAATCGGCGCGGTTTGTGGAACAGCACGCTCGTGATTTGGGGCGGTGAGTTTGGCCGCATGCCGGTCTCTCAGGGCAACGGCGGCCGCGATCACAATCCCAACGGGTTCATGGCCTGGATGGCCGGCGCGGGCATCCAGGGCGGCGCAAGTTATGGGGAGACGGACGAAATTGGCTACAAAGCGGTCAAGGATCGTGTCAGCGTCCATGACCTGCATGCGACCATGCTTCACCTCCTCGGTATGGATCACAAAAAACTCACCTACTTCCACAACGGCCGTAGTTATCGTCTGACCGACGTGGAGGGCGAGATCATCGAGAAAATACTGATCTGACAGTTTGATGTCTCAATGAAATTGGACGTTTCAGTAGAATTGACCCGCCGCCGCGGGCGGATGGGCCGTTGGCCCCGGAGGGGCCGGTGACAGTAGCCGGGGGCAAGCGAGCCTGCGAGCGCCGCCCCCGGTAAAATCGCTTTAAGTTCAGCGCCCCGAAGGGGCGCATGAAAAGGGGCCTTCGCACAGTTGTGTCTCGCGCCCCTCCGGGGCGCTCGGGCCTCTGCCGCCAAACCGGGGGCTGCGCTCGCGGACTCGCTTGCCCCCGGCTACTTTCCTTTGCCCCTCCGGGGCAACGCCAGTTG